>NZ_JBEOXR010000006.1:0-239462 GCF_040296665.1 Streptomyces sp. NPDC002057 | reverse complement strand
CGTTCGGGCCGAGCAGGGCGAACACCGTTCCCTCGGGGACGTTCAGGTCGATGCCGTCCAGGACGGTCTTGTCGCCGTAGGACTTGCGCAGGCCGACGGCGGAGATGGCGGCGGGTGACGGTGAGCCGTCACCCTGCTTGGTCGTAGGCATGACAAACGAAGGCATGGAGCCCTCCCTCTCGGAGGCGCGGGTGACCGGGGATGGGCGAGTCGGCGGGGCTGCCGATCAGGAGCGTCGCTGCCTCCTGCTCGCATCACCATGATGGCACAAGAGTGGCGCCATGGCGAGGCCATCGTGGCGCCAAATCCTCTGAGGTGTGGTGCCGTATGCCTGACCTGCGGGAATGTGGGGCGCAACGATGGCGCCTCCGTGCCGACCTGGGGTCGACGTGGAGGCGCCATGGTGGCGCCATGTGTGGGGCGAGGGCCGCATCGGTGGGGGCGTCCAGCACGATGCCGACGCCCCGCGTGGTGCGGGCGTCGGCATGGGCTGAGCGGTGGGTGATGGGTGGTGGGTCGTGGGCCGGGTCGGGAAGGGGCTCGGGGTCCTTGATCCCGTGCGCCGGTTCAGGCGCGGCGGATCACGATGTCGCCGGCGCTGGTCCGCCCCCGGACCTCTACCGTCTCCTCGGACGCCTGGGGGCCGTCCGACACCCCGAGCTCGTTCCGTACGCGCCCCGCCGTGGACCGTACGTCCAGCCAGGCGGCGGACCCTTCGGCGATCCCGATCTCCAGTGCCCCGGCGGCGGTCTCCAGAGTGATCCGCCCGCGTACCACCTCGGCGAGCCGGATGGCGCCGCTCGCGGACTTGGCGGTGACGGAGGAGTCCGCGCGCGCGACGCTGATGGGTCCGTTGGACGAGCGCACGTTCAGTTCGCCGCGGATCTCCCCGAGCGCGGTCTCGCCGTTGAGGTTCTTGACGGTGGCCGTTCCGTCGGCCCGGCCGACCCGTACCCGCCCCGACCCGTAGATGTCGACCTCGCCCGTCGCGCGGTCCACGAGGACGTCCCCGTGTGAGGTCTTCAGCCGTACGTCCGCGCCCTCCTCCAGCTGGATGTCGCCGGTTGCCGTCGTGAGGCGGCAGTTCCCGAACCGTCCCTCGGCGATGAAGTCGCCGAGGCCCGTGCGGCCGGCCAGGTCCGAGCCCGTGGGCAGTTCGACGGTCACGTCGATCGAGCCGATCTTGCCGAAGGGGGAGCGCTTCTTGGGGCCCCTGACCGTGAGCTCCCTGCTCGTGCAGGTGACCTTGGTGTCCTCGGCGGCCTGGACGTCCTGCTTGTTGCCGGGGTCGCTCGGTGTCACCTCGACCACGGTGTCGGTGCGGTCGGCCGCGATGATCCGGACCCGGCCGAAGTCGAGTTCGAGGGCGGCGGAGAGGGGCTCGGGCGTGTCGAACGTGGGCATGGCTGAGCCGTCCTTTGGCTGTGGGTCGCTGGCTGCTGGCTGCTCGTCGGGCGTGAGGCGTGACGGGATGCGGGTGGGGTGAGGTGAGGTTGGGATGCGGGGTCGGGCTAGCGCACCCAGCCCGTGAACCCCTGTCCGGCCGAGGTCGTCCTGCCGGTGTGTCCCTGTGCGGTCGAGGGCGCGCGGCCCGATCCACCCGTGGCGCGGTCCGCCGCGGGTTCCAGGGCGGCGGCCACCGCCCGGACCAGCCAGGCGTTGACGGAGAGCCCTTCGCGGTTCGCGGCCTCTTCGACCCGGACCTTGAGCTGGGCGGGCGGGCGGAAGTTGATGCGCGAGGTGGCGCCGTCCTCGACGTCCACCGGGGCCGGCGGCATGGGTGCCGGTGCCGCCACCGGCACCTCGGCCTCGCCGAAGGCGTCCGGGGCGGGCGGGGCCGTGACCACGAACTCGGGGTCGAGCCCGCGCAGCCGTACGTCGACCGAGCCGGGGGCCAGGTCGCGCGTGACCTCGTCCATGGCGTCGGAGAGTGCGTTCAGCAGGGTGAGTCGGGCCGCCGATTCGAGCGGGGCGGTGAGCCGCTTGGCGAGGGCGAGGGCTTCGTCTCCACCGGCTTCGGCGGCGACGCCGAGTTCGTGCCGGAGGCTGTCGACGTAGGGAGTGAGGTCCATACCCCCCAGAATGGCACCATCGTGGCGCCATTGCAAGCCGCATGGCGCCACGATGGTGCGGGGGTTCCGAGTCCCCCGGGGTGCGTACGGGGTCAGGCGGCGGGGCGCAGGGTGGCGGCGGCATCCGTCTCGCGGAGGCCGACGCTGTGGAACCGGACCCCCGAGGGGGTGGGCGCCCCGGCCGTCGAGGCCGTCGCCCTCCTGCGTCCGCTCGCGAAGACGACGAGTCGCAGGACGGCGAACCGTGCGGCTCCGGTGAGCGCGGAGGCGGTCAGGTAGACGCCCTGTTCGAGCGCCGCCCCCGGCGCGGCCACCAGGAGGTGCAGGGTGAACACCGCCCCGCAGGTCACGGCGTACCCGATCCCCGCCGCCCCCGCCGACTGCATGTGCTGGCGCCAGGTCGCGCGTCCACCCGCTCCGAAGGTGAAGCGGGCGTGCAGCTCGGTCGCGAGGAGCGTGGAGGCGATCGTGATCAGGGCGTTCGCCAGGGCCCACGGCAGGTGTCCCGCGAGTGCCACCACCGCGAAGCTGGAGGCGACGCCGATGCCGCCGCCGCAGAGCGCGAACCGCGCGAACGCGGCCAGGGCGGTAGGTGTCGCCTCGGTCCGGTGGTGCCCTTCCGGCTTCATGATCCGACCCCTCCGAGGCTGACTCCGCGAAACCCGAACTTCCCGGCCCGGGTGGGACGGAGGGGTTCATCGCCCGTGTCGCCAGCATGGCGCAATTAATGGCGCCACTGCAAGTCCTTTATGGCGCCATGGCGTCCATGGGTGGCGCCCAGGTGGGGTCGGATGGGGGTCGGGTGGGGGTCGGGTGGGGAAAACCGCAGGCGGGAGCGGTGGCGCCATATAGCGATGCGATGCGGGGATCGAGGCCCCGACGGCCACGGGCGCCCGGCGGCGGCGAGGCTCCGCGCCGCATCGGACGGCGGCGGTGGGCGACGGAAGGCGCCGCACAGCGACAGAAAGCGCCGCACGGCGACGGACGGCGCCGGACGGCCGTGGACGGCGGTGGACGGCCGCGCGAGGCGGCGGCGGACAGCGGAAAGGGACCGGGAGCCAGGCTCCCGGTCCCTGTCGCGGGACGTCGGATCACCGGTGGTGGCAGGACCAGTGGCCCTTCACCCAGTTGTGGTCCCAGTGGCCGGGAACGTAGACCCACTTGTAGGAGTGGTCATGGTCCCAGTTCCCGTTGTGCCACTTCCCGTGCTTGTCGTGATGGCCCTGCTGCCAGGTTTTGTGGTGGGTCCACTTCTTCTCCCAGTGGCCCTTGACCCACTTCTTCTCCCAGTGCCCCTTCTTCCACTCGCACCGGTCGTGACGGTCGTGGTGGTCACCCGTCACGACCGTCGTGGCGACGGACGTCGGCGCGGGAGCCGCTGCCGCCGTGCCTGACAGGCCGAACGCCGCACCGCCCGCCAGCAGGCCGGACGCCGCGGCGCCCGCCACCAGACGACGGACCCGTATGGACCTGGTCATCGCACACACCTCCTTCGAACGAATCGGCATCGACGCGCGCGTACGAGGAACTGCGTGGTGGGCCGGGCAGGGATCCGTCTCGGTGACGGCTGCGTGAGAGCCACCGGCCCCGCCGCGCGCGATGTAGAGGGTTCGAAGTCGAAGGCGCCGTGGATGAACCGGGGGTGAAGAATTTCGGATCGGGGCGTACGGGGCCGCGTACGGGCGTCATCCGCGGGGGGTACGGCTCCGAATACCCAGCAGAAACTCCTATCCGGTCCGAGCCCTCCTGGGGGCGGTCATGAGCACTACCACCGTGTCGGCGTCCGCCATGACACGTCACAGCGTCGCCCTTCCCTTCGACTGGAGGACTCCGGCCGTCGCCCGTCGCGTCGCGGGGCGCTGGCTCGCCGGCTCGTGCGGCCGGCCGGACCGTACGGCGGACGCCGTTCTGATCGTCTCCGAGCTGGTCACGAACGTCGTGCGGCATACGCGGGGGTCCTGCGTACTGACGCTGACGATCCGCGGCACCCTCCTCGACATCGCCGTCGGCGACGAGAGCGAGGAACTGCCGCAGACGTCCTGGGATCCGCCGGTCGACGAGCGGGGCGGCCTCGGCTTCCCGCTGATCCGGGGGCTGGGCGGTCGGATCAAGGTGGTTCCCGCTCTCGGGGGCAAGACCCTGCACGTCGCGCTCGACCTCGACCCCGCGCTCGACCCCGACGCCGCGCTCGGCCGCGACCCCGCTCCGGACCTGGCTCGCGTTCTCCGCCGCGACCCGGTCCCGGTTCCCGGCCGCGACCCCGTGCCCGACCTCCTCCTCGAACTCGATCTCGCCTTCGACCCCGCTCTCGCTCTCGACCTCGGCGGAGGTGGTCCGGACGAATCGGGATGAACCACTCCCCGGCCCGCCGTCGGGAACCTCACCCGATTGCCACCGCCGCCCGGCACCGGCACCGGATCGCGGGCAGAGTCGGGGAGTGGCAGAGCCAACGCACCCATCGCACCAGGTCCGCGCCGCAGGCGTGGCGGCCGGCTGAAGCAGAGGACGGTGAGCAGCGCTTGCCGCAGGGAAACGGGCACCACACAGCCGTGGAGGAGCTGCTGATCCGCTCGGCCGACGGCGATCACGAGGCGTTCGCCGGCGTGTACGACGCCCTGGTCGGTTCGGTGATGGGGCTGACGTGCCGGATCCTGCGCAACACCGCGTTGGCGGAGGAGGTGACGCAGGACGTCATGATCGAGGTCTGGCGCACCGCCGACCGCTATCGGCCCGAGCGGGGCACGGCCAGGACATGGGTCCTCACGCTCGCCCACCGGCGGGCCGTCGACCGGGTCCGCGCCGCGCAGGCGAGCACGGAGCGCGAGCAGCGCGCCGCGTTGCTGTCCCCCCGACCCGCCTTCGACGAGGTCGCCGAGACCGTGGAGGGCCGGGACGAGCGCCGGCGGGTGTACCGCTGCCTGGGCCGGCTCGGCCGGCTGAACCGGGTGCCGCTCGTGCTCGCCTACTACGAGGGACTGACCTATCTCGAGGTCGCCCAGTCCCTGTCGACCCCCGCGGGTACGGTGAAGTCGAGGATGCGCGCGGGCCTGCGACAGCTCCGCGCCTGTCTGGAGGGCGGATCATGACGCCTGCCGAGAACCCGCACGAGGCCGTCGGCGCGTACGTCCTGCACGCACTCCCCCCGGCCGAGGAGGCCGCGTTCGAGAACCATCTCGCGGGCTGCGAGGAGTGCCGCCGCGAGGTCGACGAACTCCGGGGCACGACGGCCCGGCTCGCGACCGCCGAGAGCGTCACCGCACCCCCCGAGCTGCGGCAGCGGACGCTGGACCGCATCAGGGCCACTCCCCAGGACCACGACATCCGCCCGCCGCGGCCCCAGCTGTCGCAGGTCCCCCTCCCGCAGGCCCGACGGCGCCGCCGTGTGGCGAGCATGGCCCTCGCCGCGTCCCTGGCCGCGGCCGCCGCGCTCGGCGGCATCGCCCTGTGGCAGCACTCCGAGGCCGAGGACGCCCGCGCCAGGGCCGTACAGGCCGAAGAGCGGGCGCGTGACGACGGCACGGCCGTCGCCGACGTGCTCACGGCTCCCGACGCGGCGCTCCACACGGAGAAGCTGTCCGACGGAGCGACCGTCGCCGTCGTCGTCTCCCGGGGCGAGGACCGGGCGGCCTTCACGGCCCGTGGCCTGCCGGCCCTCACCGGCGACCAGGTGTACGAACTCTGGTACGCCGCCGCCGCGGGCGACCTCCGGCCCGCCGGCCTGCTGCCGGGCAGCGGCGAGGAGTCGACCAGGCTCCTCGAAGGCCCCCTCGGGGACGCCGTCGCCGTCGGCATCACGGTCGAACCCGCGGGCGGCTCCGATCAGCCCACCAGCGAGCCCCTCGGCCTGATCCCGATCGGGACGTGAACCGTTCCTCCCGCCGGTCGCCGGGACCGGGGATCCGGTCCTGAACACCCTTTCCGTACACGCACAATGACAGGTGTGCAGAGTTGGATGCCGCCGGAGCGCGGGCCGTTCGTGGGACGGCACAGTGAAGTCGCGGACGTCGTCGCGCGGTTGGGGCAGCACCGGCTGGTGACACTGGTCGGAGTGGGAGGCGTCGGCAAGTCCCGGCTCGCGGCCCGGGCCGCGGACGGTCCGGCGGCCGACTCCTTCGAGACCGTGCACTGGACGCCGCTGTGGTCGCTGGGCAGCAGAGCGCTCCTGACCACGCTGGTCGCCGACGCCTGCGGCCTCTCCGACCACTCCTCGCGGGAGCCCGTCGACGCGCTCGGCGCATGGATCGGACGGCGTCGCGTCCTGCTGATCCTGGACTCCTGCGAGCACCTGGTCGCCGAATGCGCCGAGCTGGTGGAAGCCCTGCTCGGGCGCTGCCCCGGGCTCGTGGTGCTCGCGACCAGCCGCGAACCGCTGGGCGTGGCCGGCGAGTCGCTGTTCCCCGTCGCACCCCTCCCGCCGGACACGGACGCCCTGGACCTCTTCACCGAGCGGGCGGCCGCCGCCGGCGTCTCGTGGGAGAGCGCGGAGGACCAGGTGGCGGCGGCCGAGGTGTGCCAACGGCTCGAAGGGATTCCGCTGGCGCTGGAACTGGCCGCCGCGCACCTCCCGGACCAGCCCGTCCGGGCCATGGCCCGGCTGCTGCGCGACCGGCTCGGGCTCGCCGAGCCCGCCGACAGCACGCTCCAGCCGTCCCGCCACCGGGCGCTGCGCACCACCATCGGCTGGAGCCACGAACTGTGCGAGCCCCGGGAGCGGCTGCTGTGGGCACGGCTTTCGGTGTTCCGCTCCGACGCGTCCGTGGCGGACGTCGTACGGGTCTGCCGCGGCGGCCCCCTCACCGACGAGGTCCTGGTGGAGGCACTCGACGGACTGCGGCGCAAGAGTCTGCTCACGCTGCACGGCGGCAGGCTGCGGATGCTGGACACCGTCCGCGAGTACGGGGCGATGTGGCTCGACGAGCTCGGTGAGACGGCCGCGACGGCCGACCGCCACGCACGGCACTTCCACGAGGTGGTCGTCTCCGCCGAGGGCGACTGGTGGGGACCGGGCCAGGCGGCCGCGTACACCCGGATCGCCTCCTGCCACGGAGACCTCTGCGCCGCCCTTGAGCACCTGCTCGCCACGGACCCGGGGCGGGCGGCGGCCATGGCGGGGAGCCTGGGCTTCTTCTGGGCGTGCTGCGGTCATCTGCACGAGGCCGGGCACTATCTGGAGGAGTGCGCCCGGTTGACCGCCGAGCCCGCCGCCGTGGTGGCGAAGGCCTGCTGGGCGCTGGGCGTGGTGCGCTGCCTGCGCGGCGAGTACGAGGCGGCGGACCGTCTGGGCGAGCGGGCGCAGCGGGCGGCGCTGCTCGCGGCGGACGACGCGCTGCTCGCGGACGCCGCGTACCTGCGGGGCCTGGTGATGCTGCTGCGCGGCGAACCGCTGCGCGCCCTCGACGCCGCGGAACGGGCGCTGGCGAGGCCGCTCGGCGCCTCACCCGCCGTGGCCCGGTGCCGGCTGGTGCGCGTCTTCGCCCTGACCGCGTCCGGTTCCCTGCTCCGGGCCCGGGCCGCGGCCGAGGATCTGCGGGCGGAGTCCGTCGCGGCCGGGGAGCACTGGACCCGGTCCTACACCGAGTACCAACTCGCGGTGATGGCCCTCCACGAGGACCGGTCGGCGGACGCCGCCGCGCACGCCCGCGCCATGCTGCGGGACAAGCGGGCGATCGGCGACGCCTTCGGCCTCGGTCTGGGTCTCGACCTCCTCGCCGCCGCGCTGGCGGCGCTCGACGAGGCCGAGCGGTCCGCGACGGCCTACGGGGCCGGGCAGGCGTTCTGGGACATGGTCGGGCACCCCCAGCGGGGGACGCCGGAGCTGGAGCCCCTGCGGGCGCGCTCCGAACGCACCGCACGGAGCCGGATCGGCGACACCGCGTACGACGAGAGCTACGTCCTCGCCACCCTCACCGACCCCTATCGCACGCTGCGCGGCCTGCTCGCCGGTGACTGAGCGGGCCTCGTCCCCGCCCGCTCCTTCTTGCACATATATTGCAATTGCGAGTTTGGTGCAGAAGGAGTGGGTGTGGTGAGCGGACCAGTGGTGCTCGGGATCGAGTCCTCGTGCGACGAGACCGGCGCGGGGATCGTGCGGGACGGGCGACTGCTCGCGCACGTGGTGGCGTCGAGCATGGACGAGCACGCCCGGTTCGGCGGCGTGGTGCCCGAGATCGCGGCCCGCGCCCACCTGCACTCCTTCAACCCCGTCGTCCGGCAGGCCCTCGACCAGGCCGGGCTGCGGCTGAGCCAGATCGACGCGGTCGCCGTCACCACCGGCCCCGGCCTGTCGGGCGCCCTTCAGGTCGGCCTCGCCGGGGCGAAGACGCTGGCGTACGCGGCGGGGGTGCCGCTCTACGGCGTGCACCACCTGGCCGGGCACGTCGCCGCCGACACCCTCGAACACGGGCCGCTGCCCACCCCGTGCGTCGTGCTGATCGTCTCCGGCGGCCACACCTCCCTGCTCCTCGTACGGGACCTGGTGCGCGAGCCGATCCTGCATCTGGGGGACACCCTCGACGACGCGGCGGGGGAGTGCTTCGACAAGGTCGCCCGCGTCCTGGGCCTGCCCTACCCCGGCGGACCCGCCATCGACCGGGCCGCCCGGGACGGCGACCCGCGCGCCGTCACCTTCCCCCGCCCCCTGACGCGGCCCGGGGACGACCCGTACGCCTTCTCCTTCTCCGGCCTGAAGACGGCCGCGGCCCGCTGGGTCGAGAAGCACCGGGCGCAGGGGCTGGACCTGCCCGTCGCCGACGGCGCCGCCGCGCTCCAGGAGGCCGTCGCCGACGTCCTGAGCCGCAAGGCCCTCGCGGCCTGCCGCGCGTACGACGTGAAGACCCTGATCGTCGTCGGCGGCGTCGCCGCGAACTCCCGCGTCCGCGCCCTCACCGAGCAGCGCTGCGCCGCCGCCGGGGTCGAACTGCGCGTTCCGCCCATGACCCTGTGCACCGACAACGGCGCCATGATCGCCGCCGTCGGCGACCTCCTCGCCCGCTCAGGAGCCGAACCGGCCCCGCTGGACGTCTCCATCGACCCCTCGGCGCCCCTGGAGTACGCCTCCCTCACCCCGCTCCCCGAGAAGGTGCGCGTCGGCGGCCCGCGGTAGCGGCCCGTGCGGGGCGGCGGTGCCGGCGGACGCGGACGTGGCGGAGGCGGTGCGATCGGGTCCGGCTCTCGGAGCCCGTCCGGGCTCCGCCTCGCCCCGGCCGTACCGCCGGGTCAGGGGCGGTAGACGAGCTCGATCAGGACGGCCGCGATGAGGAGCCAGGCCCCCACGCCGAGCACCCACACGGCGCTGTGGGCGACGCCCAGGAAGCCGACGGGCAGGGCCGCGGCGGCCAGCGAGAGCGACAGGCGCCGCATGCTGCTGTCGGAGGAGATCCGCTCGGTCCGGCTCATGAACCCGACTGTAGGGACGCAGGCCCCGCGCGCGGGCGTCCGCGTCGCTTTCTTCACGCGACGCTGACGCGCGCGGGCGGACCCGGTCCCTCGGCGGACCCATCGGCCCCCCAGCGGACTCAGGGGCGCACCCGGCGGAACGCGGAGGCAGCGGCGGTACCGGCCGGCGACGGCGCCACTCCGCGCCGCCCCCGGACGCGCCCCCGACCGCCGGGCACGGCGACCGGAGCACCCGCGGCTCCACGGCCCGGTCGGCGGATAGCCTGGGCGGATGCTTACAGAAGTGACAGCGACCCGCTACGTCACGCCCCTGCGTGAGGGCGGATCGCTCCCCGGGATCGTCGAGGCCGACGACCTCGGCACGTACGTCATGAAGTTCACGGGCGCGGGCCAGGGCCGCAAGACCCTGGTCGCCGAGGTCGTCTGCGGGCAGCTCGCCCGCAGGCTGGGGCTGCGGGTGCCGGAACTCGTCACCATCCAGCTCGACCCGGTCATCGGGCTCTCCGAGCCCGACCAGGAGGTGCAGGAGCTGCTCAAGGCGAGCGGCGGGCTCAACCTGGGCATGGACTTCCTGCCGGGCTCGCTGGGCTTCGACCCGCTGGCGTACGAGGTCGACCCCGTGGAGGCCGGCAAGGTCGTCTGGTTCGACGCGGTCATCAACAACGTCGACCGTTCCTGGCGGAACCCGAACATGCTCGTCTGGCACGGCGACCTGTGGCTCATCGACCACGGCGCCACCATGATCTGGCACCACAACTGGCCGGGCGCGCAGGCCTCCGCCGCCAAGCCGTACGACGCGTCCGACCACGCGCTCGCCCCCTTCGCCCCGGACGTCGCCGCCGCGGCCGCCGAACTGGCGCCGCTCGTCACCCGCGAGCTGCTCGACGAGGTCGCCGCGGAGGTGCCCGACGAGTGGCTCGTCGACGAGCCCGGCTTCGACACCACGGACGAGCTGCGCGCCGCGTACGTCGAGGCGCTGCTGCCGCGCGCCGCCACCATCCACGAGCGGATCACGCTCGGCCCGCGCAGCGAGAACAGGCCGCAGCGCCCGCCCGGCTGGCTCGCCGAGCGCCTCGCGCCCCGGCCGCACTCCACCGAGAAGGACAGCACCCCGTGACCGACCGCGATGTCTTCGAGTACGCGCTGCTGCGCGTGGTGCCGCGGGTCGAGCGCGGCGAGTGCTTCAACGCCGGGGTGGTCGTCTACTGCCGTGCCCGCTCCTTCGTGGCGGCCCGTACGCATCTGGACGAGGCCAAGCTGTCGGTGCTGGACCCCGCCGCCGACGTGGCCGGCGTCCGGGCGGCGCTGCGTGCCGTCGAAGGGGTCTGCCTGGGGGGTGACGCCGCGGGCCAGGCCGCGCCGGACGACGCCGGACGGCGCTTCCGCTGGCTGATCGCGCCGCGCTCCACGGTCGTCCAGCCGGGGCCCGTGCACACGGGGCTCACCGCCGACCCGGAGGCCGAGGTGGAGCGGCTGCTCGGCCTGCTCGTGCGCTGAGCGCGTCCGCCCGCTTCCCGGTCCGGACGAGGGGAGTGACCCGGTGCACCCGGTGGGCCGTTGACACCGGGTGCCAGGGCTTCTAGCGTCTCGTTCTGCGGACGATACTAAGCGGTCGCTCATGTGCGGGACGCAGGAGCGGGTGACCGGTTCGACCGCGACCAGGGACGATCCAAGGGCGAGGAGAACCAAGCATGTCCACCACCGAGCAGCGCGTAGCCGTCGTCACGGGTGCCGCACGGGGCATCGGGGCCGCCACGGCGCTCCGCCTCGCGGCCGAGGGCCGCGCCGTCGCCGTACTCGACCTCGACGAGGCGGCCTGCAAGGACACCGTCGAGAAGATCACCGCCGCGGGCGGCACCGCCCTCGCGGTCGGCTGCGACGTCTCCGACAGCGCCCAGGTGGAGGCCGCCGTCGCGCGTGTCGCCGCCGAGCTCGGCGCGCCGACGATCCTCGTCAACAACGCGGGTGTGCTCCGCGACAACCTGCTCTTCAAGATGTCCGAGTCGGACTGGGACCTTGTCATGAACGTGCACCTCAAGGGTGCCTTCCTGATGGCGAAGGCCTGTCAGAAGCACATGGTGGACGCGGGCTTCGGCCGGATCGTCTCGCTCTCCTCCTCCTCGGCGCTCGGCAACCGCGGCCAGGCCAACTACTCGGCCGTCAAAGCGGGTCTCCAGGGCCTCACCAAGACCCTCGCGAAGGAGCTCGGCAAGTTCGGCATCACCGCCAACGCCGTCGCCCCGGGCTTCATCGTCACCGAGATGACCGCGCAGACCGCCGAGCGCGTGGGCATGGGCTTCGAGGACTTCCAGGCCGCCGCCGCGTCCATGATCCCGGTGCAGCGGGTCGGCCGCCCCGAGGACGTCGCCAACGCGATCGCCTTCTTCGCGGGCGACGACGCCGGCTTCGTCTCGGGCCAGGTCATGTACGTGGCCGGCGGCCCGCTCAACTGACCACCGGCAGACAGAGGAGCGAGAAGCGCATGACCGCACAGGTACGGCCGGAGCTGTCCGGCAAGGTCGCACTCGTCACCGGCGCGAGCCGGGGCATCGGCTACGGCATCGCCGAGGCGCTGGTCGCCCGCGGCGACCGGGTCGTCATCACCGGGCGCGGCGAGGAGGCCCTCAAGGAGGCCGTCGAGCGGCTCGGCGCCGACCGGGCGATCGGCGTCCCCGGCAAGGCCCACGACGAGGTCCACCAGGCCGCCGCCGTCGAGGCGGCGATGGACGGCTTCGGCCGCGTCGACTTCCTGATCAACAACGCCGGTACGAACCCGGTTTTCGGGGCCATCGCGGACCTGGACCTCGGAGTGGCCCGCAAGGTCTTCGAGACCAACGTGGTCTCCGCGCTCGGCTTCGCCCAGCGGACCTGGCACGCCTGGCAGAAGGAGCACGGCGGCGCGATCGTGAACATCGCGTCGGTCGCGGGCGTCTCCGCCTCGCCTTTCATCGGCGCATACGGAATGAGCAAGGCCGCGATGGTCAACCTCACTCTCCAATTGGCGCATGAATTCGCCCCGCTCGTGCGGGTCAACGCAATTGCCCCGGCCGTGGTGAAGACGAAATTCGCGCAGGCGCTCTACGAGGGCCGGGAAGCGGAGGCGGCCGCCGCCTACCCGCTCGGCCGGCTCGGCGAGCCCGAGGACATCGGCGGCGCGGCGGCCTTCCTCACCTCGTCCCAGTCGGAGTGGATCACTGGTCAGACGCTCGTGGTCGACGGCGGGATTTTCCTGAACGCCGGAGTCGGGTGACCGATAATCGGACACTTTCTTGATCCGGTGTCCGGATTGAGACCGGTTCTGCAATGAATGCCTCAAGTGCCCCGTCAGGCTCGAACATTGACCTGACGGGGTGCTGCGGTATCGTCGGCCGACCCCTGGCTGAACGAGGAGCGTGCACGTGTTCAACCGGACCAGTCTGCAGGCCGCTGCAGCCCTTGTGTCCATATCCCTGGTGTCCGGATGCAGTGTCTTCTCGGACAGTGAATCCGCCGGGGATCAGAGAATCGTCATCGGCACGACGAGCTCTCCCACCACGCTTGATCCGGCCGCCGCCTGGGACAATTCCTGGGAGCTCTTCCGGAATGTGTTCCAAACCCTGGTGAGTTTCCCGACGGGAAGTACGACCCCGGATTCGGACGCCGCCGAATGCAAGTTCACCGACACCGCCAGCCGGGTCTTCGAGTGCAAGCTCGTGGAGGGCCTCACGTTCTCCAACGGGCACAAGCTGGACGCCAAGGCCGTGCAGTACTCGATCGAGCGCATCCGCACGATCAACCACAAGGGCGGCCCGAACGGGATGCTCGGCTCGCTCGACAAGATCGAGACCGTGGGCGACAGGACCGTCGTCTTCCGGCTCAACAAGTCGGACGCCACCTTCCCGTTCGTCCTCGCCACGCCGGCGATGTCCCTCGTGGACCCCGCCGAGTACCCGGCCGACCAGCTCCGCAAGGACGGCAAGCTCACCGGCTCGGGGCCGTACGTCCTCGACTCGTACGACGAGCGCAAGACGGCCGAGCTGACGAAGAACCCGACCTACAAGGGCTTCGCCGACCGTAAGAACGGCGGCGTGACGATCAAGTACTACGACGCGTCCGACGCCATGGTCGCCGCGCTCAAGAAGGACGAGATCGACGCCACCTACCGCGGCCTCACCGCCGAGGAGGTCGTCGCCCTCCAGGAGGACAAGCCCGAGAACAAGGGCCTCCAGCTCGTCGAGTCGACCGGCGCGGACATCCGCTACCTGGTCTTCAACGCCCAGGACCCGACGGTCGCCAAGCTCCCCGTCCGCAAGGCCATCGCCCAGCTCGTCGACCGCGACGAACTGGTCAACAAGGTCTACCAGGGCACCGCCGAGCCCCTGTACTCCATGGTGCCCAAGGGAATCGCCTCCCACACCACCAAGTTCTTCGACCGCTACGGCACGCCGAGCGCGAAGAAGGCCAAGAAGATCCTCCGCGACGCGGGCATCACCGAGCCCGTCGAGCTGACCTTCTGGTACACGACGGACCGGTACGGCTCCTCGACGGCCGCCGAGTTCGCCGAGCTCAAGCGGCAGCTGGAGGAGTCCGGACTCTTCACGGTCAGGCTGAACGGCAAGCCCTGGAAGGAGTTCCAGGCGGGCTACCAGAAGGGCGAGTACCCGGTCTTCGGGCGCGGCTGGTTCCCCGACTTCCCGGACCCGGACAACTTCGTCGCGCCGTTCATCGGCAAGGAGAACGTCCTCGGTACGCCGTACGTGAGCCCGAAGATCACCGGGGAACTCCTCCCGAAGTCCCGCCGCGAGAGCGACCGCGGGACCGTCACGGACGAGTTCGTGGAGGCCCAGGAGATCATGGTCCAGGAGGTCCGGCTGCTGCCGCTGTGGCAGGGCAAGCTGTACATCGCGGCCGGTGAGGACATCGGCGGCGGCGAGCGCGCCCTCGACCCGCAGACGGTCATGCAGCTCTGGGAGCTGTACCGCCGGGCCAGCTGGTAGACGACCTGCGGGGGCCACTGTCAGTGGCCCCCGATAGGTTCTCGGACGAGATACGAGAACGTCCACCGGAGGTTGTTGACCGTGACCGACACCAACATGCTGCCCGAGTCCTGGCGGGGTGTCCTCGGCGAGGAACTGCAGAAGCCGTACTTCGCCCAGCTCACCGAGTTCGTCGAGGAGGAGCGTGCCAAGGGACCGGTCTTCCCGCCGAAGGACGAGGTCTTCGCCGCCCTCGACGCCACCCCGTACGACAAGGTGAAGGTCCTGATCCTCGGTCAGGACCCGTACCACGGCGAGGGACAGGGACACGGGCTCTGCTTCTCGGTCCGGCCCGGCGTGAAGACCCCGCCCTCCCTGCGGAACATCTACAAGGAGATGCAGGCCGAGCTCGGCCACCCCGTCCCGGACAACGGCTATCTGATGCCGTGGGCCGAACAGGGCGTCCTCCTGCTCAACGCGGTGCTGACCGTCCGCTCCGGCGAGGCGAACTCGCACAAGGGCAAGGGCTGGGAGAAGTTCACGGACGCGGTGATCACCGCCGTCGCCTCGCGGCCCGACCCCGCCGTCTTCGTCCTCTGGGGCAACTACGCGCAGAAGAAGCTGCCGCTCATCGACGAGGAGCGGCACGTGGTGGTCAAGGGCGCCCACCCCTCGCCCCTCTCGGCGAAGAAGTTCTTCGGATCGCAGCCGTTCACCCAGATCGACGAGGCCGTCGCGGCCCAGGGGCACGAGCCGATCGACTGGCGCGTCCCGGACCTCGGCTGAGCCTCGGCCCGATCCGGGCCGGGTGCGGCTAGCGTCGGCTCTCCCAGTGGGTGAGCGGGTGGAGGTCGCGGTGACCGAGCAGCAGCAGGTGTCGGACGACGGTGTCATGACCAGGATCGGGCAGGCCATGATGCTGCTCCACGGCGGCGACCGCGAGGAGGCCCGCAATCGCTTCGGGCTCCTCTGGCAGCAGATCGGCCCCGACGGGGACCCGCTGCACCGGTGCACCCTCGCGCACTACATGGCGGACGCCCAGGACGACCCCGACACCGAGCTGGCCTGGGATCTGCGGGCCCTGAGCGCGGCGGAGGGGCTCGCCGACGAGCGGACCGCCGAGCACGGCTCGGCGGTCGCGCTCCGGGCGCTGTATCCCTCGCTCCACCTCAACCTGGCCGCCGACTACGTCAAGCTCCAGCGGCCCGACGCCGCGCGGGTCCATCTGGACCGGGCCCGCGCCGCCTCGGACCACCTGGACGACGACGGCTACGGAAACGGGGTACGGGCCGCGATCGAGCGCCTGGACCTCAGGCTGCGCGGGCTGTGAGCGACGGGGGGCCGGGCTGCGCGCCGCGGGGTGATCGACGGGGGTCCGGGTCGCGCGTGCGAGGGTCCGGGCCGTGCGGGCGGGAGGGGCCCTGGGCTCGGCGCCCCTTCGCGCGGTGCGGGGCCTCAGCGGCCGTACGCGCCATGACAGATGCGGGACGGGTCGCCGCCCGGGGCCCAGCCCCCGTACCGCTCTCCCAGATCGCAGACGTCCGCCAGGGAGACCGGCGGGTTCCTCGGCAGGCCCGTCAGCCCGGGCGGATCGGGCAGCGCCGGCCGGGCCGCCGGGCGCGGACGCTCACGCTGTCGCGGTAACGCCTCCGGACGCGGAGCCTCCGGACGGGCCGGGGCCGCCGCACGCCGGCGTACCTCGGCCGGGGGCGCCGCGCGGGGCGTCGCCGACGGCGGGGGAGCGGGAAGGGCCGCTTCGAGGGCCTCGCGGGCCGGGCCCTCGACGATCTGCGGAGCCACGTCCTGCGCGGGGCGTACGGCCTCCGCGGCCGGCGCGGGAGCGGGCGCCGTCGGCGGGGCGTCCACCGAGACGCAGCCCGCGAGGGCGGCCACGGCCGCCCCGACCAGGATCTTCGCTGTGGTTCGGGTTCCATGCACCCGCGCCACTCTGCTGGCCCGGTGGTGATCTCCGCGCCCCTACCGGCGGGGAATGCCCCGCACGGGTGAGCCGCGGGGGGACCGGGCTTGACCGGTGGGGCGCCCGCGGGGACCGGTCAGTCGCCGGTCTCGCCGTCGACCCGCTCCCGGAGCAGATCCGCGTGGCCGTTGTGGCGGGCGTACTCCTCGATCATGTGCAGGTAGATCCAGCGGAGGTTGAAGGCCTGCCCGGTGCGGTGCGTGCCCACGCCCAGGTCGTCGAGACCGTGCGAGGCGACCAGGGTGCGCGCGTGGGCGATCTCCGCCTGCCAGGTCGCGAAGGCCTCCTCGTAGGTGTCCTCCTCCGTCACGTGGATGTCCCGGTCGTTGTCCTCGTCCGTGGAGTAGATCCACGGCGCCTTCTCACCGGCCAGGACGTTGCGGAACCAGCCCCGCTCGACCTGCGCCATGTGGCGGACGAGGCCCAGGAGGTTGAGGTCGGAGGGAGGGGCGGAGAGGGTGCGCAGCTGGGCGTCGTCGAGGCCCTCGCACTTCCTCGCGAGGGTCGCGCGGTGGAAGTCGAGCCACTGCTCCAGGGCCTCGCGCTCGCCCGAGGTGGTGGACGGGTCGACGCGGGATACGGATTCGGTACGCGGGATGGTCATGCGCGGCATCGTCTCCGATGAGCACCCGTCACGCCACCCCTTTCCGGTGTCCTAGGAGGTCCGGGGCCCGAGCATGCCGCGCAGCAACTCTTCGAGGCCGGTCCGCAGTTCCGCGCGGCTCGGCACGGACGAGTGGAAGGAGCCCGCGGCGCACGAGAACATCAGCCCCTCGCTCCAGGCGATGAGGGAGAGGGCGTGCCGCTCCGGCTCCGGCGAGCCGGCCGCCGCCATCACCGCGACCAGCGGGCCGTGGAAGACGGAGCCCGCCGAGTCGAAGAAGGCGCGGAGCTCGGGGCGGCGGGTGGCCTCCAGGGCCAGCTCGTAGCGGGAGACGAGCAGCGCGCGGTGGTCGGTGAGATAGCGGTGCAGGGCGAGGGCGAGCGCGTCCGCGAGGGGGCCGGGATCACCGGGGGCGGCGCCTCGGCCGGGATGGCCGGGGGCGCCGCCCCGGTCGGTGGCTCCATGGGTGCCGCCTCGGCCGGGGTCTCCCTGAGCGCCGGGAAAGCCGTCGCCGTCGCCGTCGCCGTTGCCGTCGCCCTCGCCCGGAGCACCCGCCCCGCCCGCCCCGCCCGCGACGCCTTCCGCGATCTCGGCCGGGGTCAGGACTCGGGCCTCCAGTTCGACCTGGCGTCGTACCGCCGTCTCCAGGAGGGCCTGGCGGGTGCGGGCGTGGTTGGAGGTCGATCCCTGCGGCAGGCCCGCCCGTTCGTCCACGGCGCGGTGGGTGAGCCCCCGCATGCCGCGCTCGACGAGGAGGTCGAGGGCGGCGTCCCCGATCCGCTGGGCGCGGGAGGCGGGGCCTTCCCGGGAGGAGGTGGCGGCGGCGGTCGATGCGGTCATGGGGACAACCTACTACCGAGCCGACTACACCTGTAGTACGGTCGCGGTGTCGGTCGCACTACACCTGTAGTTCCGGTCCCGGGGAGCAGTCATGGAACAGCACCACGCCGTCGTCGTCGGAGCCGGAGTCGGCGGACTCACCGCCGCCGTCGCCCTCCACCGCCACGGCTGGCGGGTCACCGTCCTCGAACGCGCCGCCGACCTCGCCCCCGTCGGCGCCGGCATCGGCCTCGCCCCCAACTCCCAGCGCGCCCTCGACGTCATCGGCCTCGGAGACCGCGTCCGCGACCTCGCCGCCTGGCAGGGCGACGGCGGCGTGCGCGCCCCCGGCGGACGCTGGCTCGCCCGCACCGACGCCAAGGCCGCCGCCGCCCGCTTCGGCGGCCCGCTCGTCCTCCTCCACCGCGCCACCCTCGTCGAGATCCTCACCTCGGCCCTCCCCGAAGGAGCCGTCCGCACCGCGACGGCCGCCTCGCTCGTCGACCCCGGGGACGACCACCGGCCGGCCCGCCTCGCCACCCCGGAGGGAGAGATCGAGGCCGCCCTCGTCGTCGCCGCCGACGGCATCCGCTCGGCCGCCCGGCACGCCCTCTTCCCCGAACACCCCGGCCTCCGCTACGCCGGCTGCACCACCTGGCGGGTCGTCGTCCCCGCCCCCGAGCGGCCGTTCGCCCCGCACGAGACCTGGGGCGCCGGACGCCTGTGGGGCACCCAGCCCCTCAAGGACGGCCGGATCTACGCGTACGCCATGGCCGCCGCCCCCGCCGGCGGCCGTGCCCCCGACGACGAGAGGGCCGAACTCCTGCGCCTCTTCGGCGACTGGCACCACCCCGTCCCCGAGATCCTCGCCGCCGTCGACCCGAGCCAGGTCCTCCGCCACGACGTCCACCACCTGCCCGACCCGCTGCCGGCCTTCCACCGGGGCCGGGTCGCCCTCCTCGGCGACGCCGCGCACGCGATGATGCCGAGCCTCGGCCAGGGAGGCAACCAGGCCATCGAGGACGCCGTCGTCCTCGCCCACCACGCCCGCTCCGCGCCCGACTTCGTCCCCGGCCGGGCGCTCGCCGCGTACACCGCCGACCGCCTTCCCCGTACCACCGCCCTCGTCCGCAAGGCCGCCCGCACCGGAGCGATCACCCTGCTCTCGGCCCGCCCCGCCGTCGCCCTGCGCTCCACGCTCGTCGGCGCCGTCTCCCGCTTCGGGCCGGGACTCGTCCTGCGCGGCTTCGACGGCATCGCCGACTGGCACCCGCCGGTGGCCCCGGCCCGGTCCGCGTAAGCTGACCAGCGCGAACGGCCCCCGGCCCGGGGCCTGCGGACACGACAAGGGAGACCCCGTGAAGGTTGGCTGCATCGGACTCGGCGACATCGCGCAGAAGGCGTACCTCCCCGTCCTCGCCACCCTCCCCGGGGTCGAACTCCACCTCCAGACCCGTACCCGCGCCACCCTCGACCGGGTCGCCGACACCCTCCACCTGCCCGCCGCGCGGCGCCACGGCGACCTCGACTCCCTGCTCTCCGCCGGACTCGACGCGGCCTTCGTCCACGCGTCGACCGCCGCCCACGCCGAGATCGCCGGCCGTCTTCTCGACGCGGGCGTCCCCACGTACGTCGACAAGCCCCTCGCCTACGAGTACGCCGACTCCGAGCGCATCGTGGAGCTCGCCGAGAAGCGCGGGGTGAGCCTCGCCGTCGGCTTCAACCGGCGCCTCGCCCCCAGCTACGCCCAGTGCGCCGAGCACCCGCGCGAACTGATCCTCCTTCAGAAGAACCGCGTCGGGCTCCCCGAGGACCCGCGCACCCTCGTCCTCGACGACTTCATCCACGTCGTCGACACCCTGCGGTTCCTGCTCCCCGGCGACATCGAGCACGTCGACGTGCGGGCCCGGATCCGCGACGGGCTCATGCACCACGTCGTGCTCCAGCTCTCCGGCGACGGCTTCACCGCGATCGGCATGATGAACCGGATGAACGGCTCCACCGAGGAGATCCTCGAAGTCTCCGGACAGGACACCAAGCGCCAGGTCCTCAACCTCTCCGACGTCGTCGACCACAAGGGCCAGCCGACCCTGCGGCGACGTGGCGACTGGGTGCCGGTGGCCCGCCAGCGCGGCATCGAGCAGGCCGTACTCGCCTTCCTCGACGCCGTACGTGAGGGGCGGACGCTCAGCGCCCGCGACGCCCTGCTGACCCACGAGCTGTGCGAGCGCGTGGTCCGCGAGGCGCTGACCCAGGCCTCCTGAAGGCGCCCGCGCCCTCGGCGGCGCACACCGCGCCCACCACGACGAGCGCCCCGTACAACGGCCAGTCGCCCCACCGGACGTACCCCGTCGTCGACACCGAGAGCGGCAGCTCCCGGACGGCGACGGCGCTCGCGTCCGTGCCGAGCACCGGCCCCACCCTGTGCCCGTCGGGGCCGTACGCGGCGCTGATCCCGGTGAGCGTCGCGTGCACCACGGGCCGGCCCGTCTCCGCCGCCCGCAGGGCCGCGAGGGACGCGTGCTGGGCGGGGGCCCAGCTCTCCTGGAAGGTGCTGGTCGCCGACTGGACGACCACGAGGCCGGCACCGTCCCGGACCAGCCGCCGGCTCATGTCGGGGAACGCCGACTCGAAGCAGACCAGCGGCCCGATCCGCAGGCCCCGGACGGCGTCGGAACGATCGGAGCCGCCGGCGGGCAGCGTCATCACGACCGGTTCGGTGCCCCGCCGCCGGTCCTCGCCGGCCGCCTTGCCGACCGACGTCACCCACCCCAGGACGGCGCGCGCCGGGACGTACTCGCCGAACGGCACGAGTCGCATCTTGTCGTAGCGCTCACCCGTGAGCCCCGCCGGCCCGACCAGGACGGCGCTCTTGAAGATGCCGGGACGGTCGGCCCGGCGCGCGTCCACGTTCACCAGGACCGGCGCGTCGACCGCGCGCGCCAGAGCGGTCAGCCGGGCGGCCAGGTCCGGCCGGCCGACCAGGTCGGCGCCCACGCTGCTCTCGCCCCAGACCACCAGGTCGACACGCTGCCCCGCGAGCGAGCGGGTCAGCTCCTCCGCCCGGTCGAAACGCCGCTCGGCCCCGTCAGGACCGCCGAACACCCCCGGCTGGACGAGGGCCACGCGTACCGTCCCGCTCTCGTGCGGCGCCCCGACACCCCAGGCCGCCGCGCCCGCCACGAGCGCGCAGGCCGCGAGTCCCGCGACCCCCACGGTCCGCAGCCCCGGCGACGCCACCAGCAGGGCCACGGCCGTGTTCACCGCCACCACGAGCAGGCTCACCAGCCACACCCCGCCGATCGAGGCGAGCCTCAGCGCCGCCGGGACCTCCCACTGGCTCGCGCCGAGCAGCCCCCACGGACCGCCCAGGCCCTCCCAGGAGCGGACCAGCTCGATCAGCAGCCAGCCGGAGGGCACCGCGAGCAGGGCGACGGCGGCCCGCGGCGGTGACGGCGCGCCGCCCAGCAGCGACCGCACGAGCCACCCCCACGGCAGCCACAGCAGGCCGAGCAGCGCGGCCAGCGGCAGCAGGAAGACGTGCAGGCTGGGCAGCAGCCAGTGATGGACGGCGAGCACGAAGCCGACCCCGCCCAGCCAGCCGTCGAGTCCGGCCCGGCGAGCCCCCGGAGCCGTGCGGACGAGCAGCAGCCAGGGGACGAGCGCCACGTACGCCCACCACCACAGACCGGGGGCGGGAAAGGCGAGCGCGGGGAGCGCGCCGCAGGCGAGGGCGAGCAGGGAGCGTACGAGCGCCCGTCGGCGGGCGGGGCCGGGAGCCGAGTCGGTGCCCGGCCCTCGGTCCTGTCCCCGGCTTCCGAACGGAGATCGCATGAGGTGCCTCCCGCCCCTGTCTTCAGTGTCGGGCGTGACCGCGCCCGGCGCGGCCGGTGGGGCCTCTCGAATCGATCGGGCTCTCTCGCCCTCGGACGGGGCCGGGGGACGGGCAGGGGCCGGGGCCGGTCGGGCGGGGTGGGCTCAGCGGTGCTTGCGCCAGCGCTCGTCGACGACCACCGAGCTCAGCCGCCAGCCGTCCGCGGTCCGCAGCGCCGCGAACGCGTAGCGGCCCCCGCAGACGAAGTCCTCGCCGGTGGCGAACCGCATCGGGTTGACGTAGTCGGCGCGTACGTCCGCCGCGTCGCCCTCCTCCGGGTAGCCGGCCGGCTCCCGGAAGAGGACCCGCCGGTTCACGATGAGGTGCTGGCGTACGGGGAAGAGCGTCATCGTCTCGGCGAGCCAGTCGGCCACCTCGCCCGCCGGCCCCTCGATCCCGCCCGAACCCCGGTAGTCGGCCCGGCCGCCCGGGGTGAACAGCGCCCGGTAGGCGGTCCAGTCGGCGTCGTCCACGGCCGCCGCGTACCCGGTGATCAGGTCGTCGACGGCGATACGGTCCAACACGGTCGCGAGGTCCACACGCTGCGTCATCGGATCAGTGTCGGTCAGCGCACGCCCCGGGCCAAGGGGCGTGCGCTGACGGGCTCCCACCACAGCGACGGGCCCCGTGCGGGCCGCGTCGGTCCACGTACGGGTCGGGGCGGCCCGAGGGCCGGTCGCGGCGGTCCGAGCGCCGGTCATACTGAGCGACATGCGCGTGAACGTGGATCCCGAACTGACCGACCGCACCTCCTTCTACCGGCTGCTCACCGCCACCGTCGTGCCCCGGCCGATCGCCTGGGTGTCCACGACCTCGGCCGACGGTACGGACAACCTCGCCCCGCACTCCTTCTTCACGATCGCCTCGGTGACGCCGCCGGTCGTGCAGTTCACCTCGGTCGGACGCAAGGACACGTTGCGCAACGTGGAGGAGACCGGGCAGTTCGTGGTGAGCCTCGCCCCCGAGGGCCTCATCGAGCGGATCAACGCGACGGCGACCGACTTCCCGCGCGGGGTGAGCGAGTTCGACGCGTGCGGCGTGGAGCGGGAGCCGAGCCTGCGGGTGAAGCCGCCGCGGGTCGCCCAGTCGCCGGTGGCCCTCGAGTGCGAGCTGCACAGCACCGTGCGGATCGGTGACTCGACGGTGGTCTTCGGCCGGGTCGTGCACGCGGCCGTCGAGGAGTCCGTCCTTGTCGACGGTCACCCCGAGATGACGCTGATGCGGCCGCTGTCCCGGCTCGGGAAGAACGAGTGGGGCACCCCGGGCGGCATCGAGGAGCTGGCCAGGGTTCCCTACCGGGCCTGACCGGCCCGGGGACCGGCGGTCGGGCCGCCCGTATTTCGATTGCGGGCGGTCGGACCGGTCGGATAGGAAGCCTTCATGCTGAAGGGCAAGAAGGTCGGGCTCAGGGCCCGGCACGACGACGACATCCCGATCCTGCAGGCCGAGCTCTACGACGACCCGGTCACGCACTCGCGCGCCCAGGGCCGGCCGTGGCGGCCGATCACGCCCGGCTCGCAGGAGTCGTCCCTCGTGGTGGACGACACGGAGCAGGGGCACGTCCCGTTCTCCGTGGTGGAGCTGGACGGCGGCGCCCTGGTCGGTACCGCGACGCTGTGGGGCATCGACAACCACAGCCGGTCCGCGCACATCGGCCTCGGCCTGCGGCCGGCCTTCCGGGGCAGGGGATACAGCACCGACGTGGTCGAGGTCCTGTGCCGCTACGGCTTCGTCGTGCGCGGTCTGCACCGGCTGCAGATCGAGACGCTGGCGGACAACGCCGCCATGCTGAGCTCCGCCGAGCGCAACGGATTCGTCCGCGAGGGCCTGCTGCGCTCCTCGGCCTGGGTGATGGGCGAGTTCCTGGACGAGGTCCTGCTGGGCCTGCTCGCCGAGGACTGGAAGCCGGATACGAAGGCTTAGCCGACCACTCCCACCAGTCCCCGCGAGCGGGGCCACGCGACCGGGCCACACGGGCGGAGCCGGCGCTCTCGGGGCGTCCGCCGACCGAGGCGGTCGGCGGACAGGCGGGGGGCGGAGGCGTCGCGACCGGTCAGTGCCCGGACTCGCCCGCGTGCGGGCTCAGGGTGTCCGTTCCCACCAGGACGAACAGCAGGATGCCGAGCAGGATCCGGTAGATCACGAAGGGCATGAAGGACTTCGTGGTGATGAACTTCATGAACCAGGCGATCACCGCGTAACCGACCACGAAGGCGATGATCGTCGCGAAGATCGTCGGGCCCCAGGAGACGTGACCCTCGCCGGCGTCCTTCAGCTCGTACGCGCCCGAGGCGAGGACCGCCGGGATGGCGAGGAGGAAGGAGTACCGCGCGGCCGCCTCGCGGGTGTAGCCCATGAGCAGTCCGCCGGAGATCGTCGCGCCGGAGCGGGAGACGCCCGGGATGAGGGCCATCGCCTGGCAGACGCCGAAGATGAGGCCGTCCTTCACGCCGAGGTCCTTGAGCGTCTTGCGCTCGCGGATCGCCCGGTGGCGGCCGCCGATCTCGTCGCGGGCGGCCAGCCGGTCCGCGATGCCGAGGACGACGCCCATGACGATCAGCGTGGTGGCGATGAGCCGCAGGTCGCGGAAGGGGCCCTCGATCTGGTCCTTGAGCGTGATGCCGAGGACACCGATCGGGATCGAGCCGACGATCACCAGCCAGCCCATCTGGGCGTCGTGGTCGGAGCGCATCGACTTGTCGGTGAGGGAGCGGAACCAGGCCGAGATGATCCGGGCGATGTCCTTGCGGAAGTAGATCAGTACCGCGGTCTCCGTGCCGATCTGGGTGATCGCGGTGAAGGCCGCGCCCGGGTCGTGCCAGCCGGCGAACGCCGCGGTGAGACGGAGGTGCGCGCTGGAGGAGATGGGAAGGAACTCCGTCAGCCCCTGGACGAGTCCGAGGATGAACGATTCGAACCAACTCATGGGGCTAGGGCCGTCCCGTTATGTACGTGTGCGGTCAGAAGGTCGTGCGCAGCGTACCGTCCCCAGATGACGGGACCGTGCTCAGCCCTCCTGAGGGGGCGTCGGCTCCGCTTCGGGGCCCGTCAGGGGCTCCGCGGCCGGTCCCGCTGTCGTCCAGCCGGGTGCCCGGACGTGGGCGCGGAGGCTCTCGCGGTCGGCCTCGTCCCCGCAGTGGGCGCAGACGACGCGGGGGCTGAGGACCTCGCCGCACCGGTGCTCCAGGACGATCGGGCGGTCGGCCCCGTTGAGGTGGCGGTCGCCCCAGGCCATCAGGGTCACCAGGACCGGCTGGAGCTCCTCGCCGGCCGCCGTGGCCCGGTACTCGAAGCGCAGCGGGCGCTCGCTGTACCGCACCTTCTCCAGGATTCCGGCCTCGACGAGCCGCTTGAGGCGGGTGGTGAGGATGTCGCGGGGAGCGCCGGTGTTGCGTGCGATCCGGTCGAAGCGGTGCACGCCGAGGGAGATCTCGCGGAGCACGAGCAGGGAGTACTTCTCGCCGACGAGCGCGAGCGTGTCGGCGATCGAGCAGGGGCGGGGGGCGGCCTTCATGGGGTCAGCGTAAGGCAGCGCGCGGGTGGTTGGTTCGGAAAACCAACCATGCAGGTGGCGAGTAGGTTTGAGAATCCAACTCGCGGGGTTATGTTACCGACGAGTGTCGGTCCACTTCTCCCACCCAGGAGCCTGTCATGCGCGACGCCGTCATCGTCGAAGCCGTCCGGACCCCGATAGGAAAGGGCAAGGCGGGGGGAGCCCTCTCCCACGTCCACCCCGTCGCCCTCCTCTCCCACACCCTGCGCGCCCTGATCGACCGCAGCGGCATCGACCCCGCGCTCGTCGACGACGTCATCGGCGGCACCGTCGACCAGGTCGGCGAGCAGGCCATGAACACCACCCGGTACGCCTGGCTCGGCGCCGGATTCCCCGAGTCCGTGCCCGCCACCACCGTCGACCGGCAGTGCGGCTCCTCCCAGCAGGCCGTCCACTTCGCCGCCCAGGGCGTCCTCTCCGGGGCGTACGACATCGCCGTCGCCTGCGGGGTCGAGTCGATGAGCCGGGTCCCCATGTGGTCCAACGTGCCGCCCGGCGCCGACCCCTTCGGCCCCGGTGTCGCCGAGCGCTACCCCGGGGGCCTCGTCCCACAGGGCGTCAGCGCCGAACTCGTCGCCGCGCGGTGGGGGATCGGCCGGGAGGCCATGGACGTGTTCGCCACCGCGTCCCACACCAAGGCGGCCCGCGCCCGGGCGGCCGGACTCCTCGACGCCGAGATCGCCCCCTACGGGGACGTCCGCCACGACGAGTCGGTGCGCCCCGCGACCACCCCCGAGATCCTCGCCGGACTCGAGCCCGCCTTCGAGGACCCCGGCTTCGCCGCCCGGTTCCCGCAGATCGACTGGTCCGTCACCGCGGGCAACAGCAGCCCCGTCAACGACGGCGCGTCCGCCGTCCTCGTCATGGCCGCCGAGACGGCCCGGAGCCTCGGCCTGCGACCCCTGGCCCGGCTGCACGGCTTCGCCGTCACGGGGTCCGATCCCCTGCTCATGCTCACCGGCGTCGTCCCCGCCACCGAGAAGGTCCTGCGGCGGTCCGGCCTCTCCCTCGCCGACATCGACCTCTTCGAGATCAACGAGGCCTTCGCGAGCGTCGTGCTCGCCTGGCAGCGGGAGACCGGCGCCGATCCCGACAGGGTCAACGTCCACGGCGGCGCGATCGCCCTCGGCCACCCGCTCGGCGCCAGCGGCACCCGTCTCACCACGACGCTCGTCCACGCACTGCGGGCCCGGGGCGCCCGCTACGGACTCCAGGCGATGTGCGAGGCGGGCGGCCTGGCCAACGCGATGATCGTCGAAGCGCTCTGACCCGGACCGAAGGACCTGGGGGCGTCGCGTCGGCCGGGCCGACACCGATCGTCGGACAGGCCCTAGCGGGCGGCGCCCACCGGCTCCGGCTCCGGTGCCGCCACCGGCGCCGGGGCCCGCAGGCCGTGCCGCTTGCGCCAGGCCACCACGGCCGCGGCCAGACCCGACACGACGATGAACCCCGCGGAGAAGAGGAAGGCGGGTGAGCCCGGCTCGCCCGCCTGCGCGCCCGCCACCACGTACGCCGCCGTGTTCGGGACCGTGCCGATCGCCGTCGCCAGGAGGAACGGCACGTACCCCATGCGGGAGACGGCGGCGCAGTAGTTGGCCGCGGCGAACGGCACCCCGGGGAACAGCCGGATCGCCAGCATCGAACGGAACCCGTGCCGGCTCAGCTGCCCGTCGGCCGCCGTCAGCCAGCGCCCCCGCAGCATCGGGCGCAACGCGTCCTGCCCCAGGAACCGGCCGAGCGTGAACGCGATCCCGGCGCCGAGCACCGTCCCCGCGACCGCCGCCGTCAGACCGGCGGCCGAACCGAAGAGCGCGCCCGCCGCCAGGTTGAGCACCGGGCGCGGCACGAACGCCGCCGTGCACACGCCGTACGCGAGACCGAAGAGCAGCACCGCCCCGGCGCCGCCGGTCTGCTGCGGCCACCCCGAGGAGAGCAGCCGCTGCGGTTCGTAGAGGACCACGAGGGCGGCGGCCGTGAGCAGCAGCAGTGCGAGCATCGAGAGCCGCGCACGGGGCGCGAGCAGGGCCCGGGAGCAGCGGAGGGCGAAGGAGCCCGGCGGCCGGGGCACGGGAGCGAGCATTCGGGGAGAGTAACGGACGCGTCCGTATGATCGCCGTAATGTGCGTCATGTCCGCCGGGGCAGGGCTCCGCCCCGTCTCCTCAGGGAGGGTTCCATGACCGACGCCGCGCCCCCGGGCGGCCGCCTCGCCGCGGTCCCCGACAGTGCCCTCGCCGACACCGTGCTCGCCCGGCTCACCACGGTCTACCCGGCCGCGGGGAACCCCTTCAGGGCGCAGGAGATGGTCGCGTACATGAAGGGCGTCGCCCCCTTCCTCGGCATCCGCACCCCCGAGCGCCGCGCCCTGTCCCGCACCGTCCTCGACGGCACGCCGCGCCCCGACGAGCAGGACTGCGCCGCCGTGGCGCTGCGCTGTTTCGCCCTGCCCGAGCGGGAGTACCACTACTTCGCGGTCGACTACCTGCGCCGCCACGTGAAGCGCTGCTCGTCCGGTTTCCTGCCCGTCGCCCGGCGGCTCGTCACCACCGTCTCCTGGTGGGACACGGTCGACCACCTCGCCGCCCATGTCGTCGGCGGCCTGGTCGCGGCCGACCCCTCCCTCGGCGACCGCATGGACGAGTGGATCGAGGACGAGGACCTGTGGGTGGCCCGCACCGCGCTCCTCCACCAGCTCCGCTTCAAGGAGTCCACCGACGCCGACCGGCTCTTCGCCCACTGCCTGCGCCGCGCCGCCGACACCGACTTCTTCCTCCGCAAGGCCATCGGCTGGAGCCTGCGCGAGTACGCCAAGACCGCTCCCTCCGAGGTCCGTGCCTTCGTCGCCGCGCACACCGGCCGCCTGTCGCCCCTCTCCGTCCGCGAGGCCCTCAAGAACCTCTGATCCGGCGCCCCGGCACAATGAGGGCGTGAACGAGCACATCCCCGTCCTCCGCGAGGTCGACCAGGGCACCGCGCGCCTCATGCCCGACGTGGACCGGGAGCGGGCCTGGCTCCTGACGGTCGACGGCGCCCCCCAGTCGTACGTCGACCTCGACGACCCGGCGTACCTGGAGTTCGAGTACGCGCGGCGGCTCGCGCACGTCGTCGACGGCGCCGCGGACGACGGCGAACCGCTGGACGTCCTGCACCTCGGCGGCGGCGCGCTCTCCCTGCCCCGGTACGTCGCCGTCACCCGCCCCGGCTCACGCCAGGACGTGGTCGAGACCGACCGGGGCCTGCTCGACCTCGTCGCCGAGCACCTCCCGCTGCCCGAGGGCTCCGGGACCACCGTCCACGGCGCGGACGCCCGGAGCTGGCTGGAGGCGGCTCCCGCCGCCTCCGCCGACCTCATCGTCGGCGACGTCTTCGGCGGCTCGCGCGTCCCCGCCCACCTCACCTCCGTCGAGTACGCGCGCGAGGTCCGGCGCGTCCTGCGGCCCGACGGCGTCTACGCCGCCAACCTCGCCGACGGGGCCCCCTTCGCCTTCCTCCGCTCCCAGCTCGCCACCTTCGCGGCCGTCTTCCCCGAGCTGGCGCTGGTCGCCGAGCCGGCCGTGCTGCGCGGCCGCCGCTTCGGGAACGCGGTCCTGGTCGCCTCCGGCCGGGAGATCGACATCGCCCGTCTCACCCGTCGCGCCGCGGCGGACGCCTTCCCCGCGCGCGTCGAGCACGGGGAGACGCTCGCCCGGTTCACCGGGCGGGCGGAACCGGTCCTCGACAGCGGGGCCGTACCGTCACCCGTTCCCCCGGAGGGCGCCTTCGGCATCGGCTGAGGCGGTCCGGGGCGCGCCCATGACCTCCTTGGAGTGCGGGCGCCGGGTCATGTTCCGCACGTCCGGCACCAGCAGGACGAGCGCGGTGACGAGCACCATCAGGCCCGCCGCGCCCCACAGCGCCGTGCCGCGGCCGAACGCGCTCTCCGCCGGGCCCGCGAGCGCCGTCGTCAGCGGCAGCAGGGCCGTCGATCCGAACCAGTCGTAGGCCGAGACCCGGGACAGCTTCTCCTCCGGGATCTCCTGGTGCATGGTCGTCATCCACGAGACGCCGAAGATCTCGATGGCGACGCCGCTCACGAACATCGCGGCCGTGAGCCCCACCGCGTCCAGCGGAACGGCGAGCGCCGCCGAGGGCAGCGCGATCGGGAAGACGCCGAGGGTTCCCACCAGCAGCATCCGGCGTGGTTTCCACCGGGTCATGAGCACGGCGCCCGCGACCGTTCCCACCCCGTACGCGGCGAGCGCGATGCCCCACGGACGGGCGCCGCCCAGCTCGGCCCGCGCGACCAGCGGTCCGTACACCGACTCGACCGCCCCGAGCAGGCCGACCACCACGGAGAACTGGGCGACGATCGACCACAGCCAGGGGCGGCCGACGAACTCCCGCCAGCCCTCCCTCAGATCGGCGAAGAGACCGCCGCCGGGCGCGCGTTCGGGGATGCCGCCCACGTCCAGGAAGGCGCGCAGTCCGGCGGCGAGGGCGAAGGCGACGGCGTCGATCAGGAGGACCCAGCCGGGGCCCACGAAGGCGACGAGCGCGCCACCGAGCGCCGCGCCGCCGATGGTCGCGCTGTGCATGGCCATCCGGTAGACGGCGAAGGCGCGGCTCGCCTGCTCCCCGGTGACGCTGGACATCAGCATGCCCTCGGCGGCCGGGTTGAAGAAGGCCTGGCCGGTGCCGCAGAGCGCGGTGAGCACCATCATCTGCCAGATCCGGGGCTCGCCGCCGAGCACGAGGGCGGCGAAGACGGCCTGCGAGACGCAGTTGAGGGCGTTGGCGGCGACCATGACCCGGTGCCGGGGCACCCGGTCGGCGACGGCGCCGCCGATCAGGAGGAAGAGGACCAGCGGCAGGAAGCGGGCCATCGCCACGAGCCCCACGTCGCCCGCGTCGCCTCCGGCCTCGAACACCGCCCAGGTCGTGGCGATCAGCGCGCCGTGCGTGCCGAGGTTCGTCACGATCGTGGCGGCGGTGAGGAGGACGTAGTTGCGGCCGGCCCACTCGGGGCGGCGGGAGCCGAGCGGGGCGCGACGGGCGGAGGTGGCGGGTCTGGTCACCCCGGGACTATCCCCGCCGACCCTCCCCGATGCCAACCCGATATACGGACGGCGGGTCCGGTGGCCGGTCGCCTCCGGCCGGCGACAGCGGTCCGGCCACCGGCCCCGGACGAGCGGGGCGGCCGGTGGCCGGACGGGGCGCGTGCGGTCAGGACGCCGGGGCGAGGCGGACCGTGGAGAGGATCTGCCGGATGGTGGCGTCCGGCAGTTCGGCCGCGACGCCCTTCGCGCCGTACAGCACCCAGGTGGAGAAGTCGCCCTTGGCGTTCTTGAAGGTGAAGGCGATCGACTTGCCGTCCGACTCGCACTTGTTGCGCTTCTTGACGCCCGGCGCCGTCGCGGTCGCCATGTGACCGGTGAGGCCGGACTTGGTCGTGTACGGGACGGCCTTGGTGATCTTGATGGTCTTCTGCGGCATGTGCTGCGCGTAGCCGCCCCACACCCACGTGCCGGCCTCGCTGTACGCGGCGTCCGCCGTGTTCTTGGCGCCCTGGCCGCCCTTGGTGCCCGCGGTGCTGAGGCCCCAGGTCTCGTTCGTGCCGTTCTTGTCGGTGTCGTACGTGCACCACTCGCTCTTCAGCCGCGTCGGCGACGACATCGTCACCAGCGGGGTGCCGTCGTTCTTCTTCTCGTCCTCGAAGAAGGTGATCATCCCGGGCTTCAGGACCTCCCACTCCGGCGGTACGTCGAAGAGGGTGCCGTACTTCGGGTTGTAGACGACCTTCCAGCCGGGGATCGTCGGCTGCTGGGCGGCGCCGTCGCGGGGGTTGGCGATCCCGGACGGGGACTGGCTCGGGTCCGCGGGCGGGACCGCGGACGGGTCCGTCGGCGCGGAGGCCGTCGCGGAGGGCTTCTTGTCGTCGGCGACCTGCTTCTTGTCGTCGTCCTTGCCGAGCACCAGGAAGCCGGTGACGCCGGCCGCGACGACGACGGCGGTCGCGGCGACGATCGCCACGAGCGTCGTCTTCTTCCTCCCGCCGTCGGGGCCACCGGGCGGGCCCGGCACGCCGTACTGCTGCGCCACGGTCGGCTGCTGATACGGGTTCGGCTGGCCGTACCCCGGCTGTTGCCCGTACCCCTGCTGCGGGTAGCCGGGCGGCGCGGGCGGCTGCTGGCCGTACCCCGGCTGCTGCTGCGGGTAGCCGGGCTGTGTCGGCGGCTGCTGCGGGTACCCGGGCTGGGCAGGCGGCTGCTGATACGGGTTCGGCTGCTGGTACCCCGACTGCTGGTAGGGGTTCTGACTCTGGTCCTGCGGGTTCTGCTCGCCCCCGGGCGGCTGCTGTCCTGGCCACATGGCCAGTAACCATAGAGGTGCGGAGGCCGCTCGACCACGTCCACCCCCGGACCGCGGGAGCGCGGGGGATGGCCAAGGCTGCTACTCGCGGGTAACATCACGCCCCATGAGCGCAGACCAGATGACCGTCGGCGAGATGCTCGCCGCCACGGTTCCCATGGCCGGGACCCTGAACCTGGAGTTCCTGGAGACCACCGCAGAGCGTGCCGTCGTGCGCCTGCCGGACCAGTCCGCCTACCACAACCACGTCGGCGGCCCGCACGCCGGAGCGATGTTCACGCTGGCCGAGTCCGCCAGCGGCGCCATCGTGCTCGCCGCCTTCGGCGACCAGCTGAGCCGCGCGGTGCCGCTCGCCGTCAAGGCCGAGATCGGCTACAAGAAGCTCGCCATGGGCGTCGTCACCGCCACCGCCACCCTGGGCCGCCCGGCCGCCGAGGTCGTCGCGGAGCTCGACGCGGGTGAGCGGCCGGAGTTCCCGGTGCGGATCGACATCACCCGCGAGGACGGCGCCGTGACCGGCGAGATGACGGTCGTCTGGACCCTCCGTCCGAACGCCTGACCGGCAGGCTCCGCCGACCGCCCCCGCACCCCTCCAGGGGCGCGGGGGCGGTCGTGTTCCCGGCGGCGGGCGTCGAGGGGCGCCCCTCCCGACCGGGTAGGCTGCCCCGGCGTGCCGCCGCAGGCGCACGCCGGCGCCACGGCCCCCGACCACGGGCCGGGCGCGGCAGGGCAGTCCGAACGGGAGGAAGCCGCGTTGCACGTCCAGGAGTGGCTGGAGACGATCCCCGCGGTCGCCGTCTACGTCCTTGTGGGAGTGGTGATCGGGCTGGAGAGCCTGGGCATCCCGCTCCCCGGCGAGATCGTGCTCGTGAGCTCGGCGCTGCTCGCCTCCCAGCACGGCGACATCAATCCGTGGGTGCTCGGCGCCTGCGCCACCGCCGGCGCGATCATCGGCGACTCGATCGGCTACGCGATCGGCCGCAAGGGCGGGCGACCGCTGCTCGCCTGGCTCGGCGGGAAGTTCCCCAGGCACTTCAGCGAGGCCAACATCGGTCTCGCCGAGAGCTCCTTCCAGAAGTGGGGCATGTGGGCGGTCTTCTTCGGCCGCTTCGTCGCCCTGCTGCGCATCTTCGCCGGGCCGCTCGCGGGCGTGCTGCACATGCCGTACTGGAAGTTCCTCATCGCCAACGTCTTCGGCGGCATCCTCTGGGCCGGCGGCACCACGGCCGTCATCTACTCCGTCGGGATCGTCGCCGAGGCCTGGCTCAAGCGCTTCTCCTGGCTCGGCCTCGTCCTCGCCGTCCTGATCGGCGTCGGCTCGATGCTGGTCATCAGGAACCGCGCCAGGAAGGCGGCGGCGGAGCGGGCCGAGGCCCCCGCGCCGGAGCCGGTCGCGGTCGGGGACTGACCCCGCGTCGTACGGAGCGGAGGGCGGCACCCGTGATCGGGTGCCGCCCTCCGGCGTGTACGGGGGCCGTGCGGCTCAGTCCTCGAAGGCCTCGGCGTGACCCTTGGCGAGCAGCAGGTACATCTCGGCGTTCAGCCGGATGCCGGCCTTCTCCTCGTCGGTCAGCGGACGGCGGACCTTCGCGGGGACGCCCGCGACCAGGGAACCCGGCGGGATCTGCATCCCCTGCGGGACGAGCGCCTGCGCGGCGACCAGCGAGCCGGCGCCGATCCGCGCGCCGTTGAGGACGGTCGCTCCCATGCCGACGAGCACGTCGTCCTCGATGACGCAGCCGTGCACGGTCGCGTTGTGACCGACGGTCACGCGGTCACCGATGGAGACGGGGAAGCCGGGATCGACGTGGACGGTGCAGTTGTCCTGGATGTTGGAGTCCTCGCCGATCGCGATGGGAGCGCAGTCCGCGCGCAGCACCGCGTGGTACCAGACGCTGGCCCGGGCGCCGAGCGTCACCTCGCCGAGCACCACGGAGGTCGGGGCGGTGAAGGCGGTCGGGTCGATCCGCGGCTCCTTGCCGCCGACACCCTTGATCAACGCCTCTGTCATGGTTCGCTCCTGATCGTCAGCCGTCGTGTCACGCCCGGGGGTGGCCCCGGCCGCAGCCTATGCCGTGCTCATGACGGACATCACAGCGCACCGCACCGATCAGGTACGACGGCGCCGACTACGGTGTCCGGGTGCCCAGGAACAGAAACACGTTCTCCTCCCTCGCCGCCTGGCGCCGCAGGGTCCTCGCCCGTGCCGTGCAGAGCGGCTGGCGCTGGGTGCGGGAGACCGGCTCCGTCACCGCCGAGCATCCGGGCGGGCTCCGGTTCCGCCGCCTCGGCGCGGGCACCCGGCTGGCCTTCCCGCAGGGCACGGTCTTCGGGGAGCGGTGGATCGAGATCGGCGAGTGCTGCATAGTCGCCGAGCAGGTCACGCTGACGGCCGGGATGCTGCCGGGCCTGGACCTCGGCGCGGACACGGTTCTGACGCTCGGTGACGGGGTCGTCCTCGGCCGGGGCAGCCATGTGATCGCCGACGCGAAGGTGACCATCGGCTCGGACACATACTGCGGTCCCTACGTCTACATCACCTCGACCAACCACAGTTACGACGACCCGGACGAGCCGGTCGGCCGCCAGTGGCCCCGCTCGGAGCCGGTCTCCATCGGCCCCGGCTGCTGGCTCGGCACGGGCGCGGTGATCCTTCCCGGAGCCCGCCTGGGCCGGAACGTGGTCGTCGCGGCGGGCGCGGTGGTGCGCGGCGAGGTGCCGGACCACTCGGTGGTCGCGGGCGCCCCGGCCCGGGTCGTACGCAGCTGGGACCCGGAGAAGGGGTGGCAGCCGCCGCTGCGGACCCCGGCCCCGGTCCCGATCCCGGAGCACGTGACGTCGGAGCAGCTGGCGGCGCTCGCGGCGTGGGAGGCCGAGCGGACGGGCTGAGCCCGCCCGGCACCGCCGGGAGCCGCGAGCGCCAGGGCCTGTCGTCACCTTCCCGTCGTCGCCCGGAGGGGCGGACGGGACGGTGACGACAGGTCCTAGCCGGTGGCGAGCAGGACCGTGCCCACCAGGGCGAGTCCGGCGCCCGCCGCCTGGATCGCGCGGAGGCGTTCCTTGAGGACGCCGTAGGCCGCGAGGGCGGTGACCACCGGGTAGAGGCTGGCGAGGACGGCGGCGACGGTGACCGGGCCCTGCTGGGCGGCGATCGCGTACGTGCCGTTCGCGGCGACGTCGGCGAGGCCGACGAAGGCGAGGGCCGGGAGCGCCGCGCGGATCACCTGGGGGCCGCCCTCGGGAAGGGCCCGGCCGCCGCGCCTCACGGAGGCGTACAGGGCTCCGCCGCCCACCGCGACGTTGGTGACGCGCTGGACGAACAGGGCGAGGAAGAGCCCGGTGACCGTCGTGGAGGCCTCGGCGATCAGGGCCATGACCGAGCCGAAGCCGAAGGCCGCGACCAGGGTGAGCAGGACCGCCTGGCGCTGGACGGGCGCCCCGCGCAGCTCCGGCCCGCCGGCGAGGACCACGCCGAGGATCGCCACGCCGATCCCGGCGAACTGCACGAGCCCGGGCCGGTCGCCGACGAGGAGGCCGACCGAGACGGGGACGACGACGCCGAGCGAGCCGAGCGGGGAGACCACGCCCATCGGGCCGAGGGCGAGCGCCTTGTAGAAGGCGAGCATGGCCGCCGGGCCGACCACGCCCGCCCCGACCGCGTACCAGAGCTGGGGGCCGAACTCGGTCCAGGCGCCGGTCGCGAGGACGACGGAGCCGAGGACGAGGACGGCGATCAGCTGGGAGACCACCACGACGGTGAGGGCGGGGATGCGGCGCGTGAGGAGGCCGCCGCCGAAGTCGGCGAGGCCCCACAGAAGGCTGGTGGCCAGGGCGAACAGGGCGGTCATGGGTCCTCGCAGATCGCGGACGGCAGTACAGTGCAGTGAACCATCGGGTGCATCCCACCGTAGTTCAGTTTATTGAACTCTGTCATCCAAAATATTGGACGGAATGTGTCGGACCTCGATCAGCTCACGCAGTCGCTCGCCCGGAACCTGAAGCGCTGGCGCAAGGAGCGGAGCCTCACCCTGGACGCCCTCGCCGCACGGGCGGGGGTCAGCCGCGGCATGATCATCCAGATCGAGCAGGCCCGGACCAACCCCAGCGTCGGCACCACGGTGAAGCTCGCCGACGCCCTCGGCGTCTCCATCACCACCCTGCTCGACTACGAGCAGGGCCCGCAGGTCCGGCTCGTCCCGCCGGACCAGGCCGTCCGCATGTGGTCCACCTCCACCGGCAGCCACACCACCCTCCTCGTCGGCACCGAGGCGCGCGGCCCGCTGGAGCTGTGGTCCTGGACCCTCATGCCGGGCGACGGCAGTGCCTCCGACCCGCACCCCGAGGGCACGGTCGAGCTGCTGAACGTCACCGCCGGCGTCCTCACCCTGGTCGTCGACGGCGAGGAGCACGTCCTGCCGGCCGGGACCTCCGCCGTCTTCGAGGCCAACACGGCGCACGCCTACCGCAACGACGGCACCGAGCCGGCCGAGATGACCATGGCCGTCTCCATCCCGCCCGTACGCTGAGACGAGCGGCCGCGCGAGGAGCGGGGGTTGTTAGCGTGAGGCCATGCGCGCACCCCTCGGAGCCTTCGACGACGCCCGGCCCGCCCCCGACTGCCTCGACCTGCTGACCGGCCCCGTCGCCGCCGCCGTCCGCGCCTGGACCGGACCGGTGCCGGCCGAACAGCTGCTGTACGTGGACACCGACCCGGCCATCGCCGACACCGCCGTCTTCGTCGAACACCACGGGCCCGAGTTGCTCGACGCCTCCGCCAACTGCGTGGTGGTCGCGGGCAAGAGGGGCGAGACGACGACGCTGGCGGCGTGCGTCGTGAAGTCGGCGACCCGGGTCGACGTCAACGGGGTCGTGCGCAGGCACCTCGGCGCCCGCAAGGCCTCGTTCGCGCCGATGGACACCGCGACCGGCGAGAGCGGCATGGAGTACGGCGGCATCACCCCCGTCGGCCTCCCGGCCGCCTGGCCCCTCCTCGTCGACGCCGCCGTACCGGACACCGAGTGGGTCCTGATCGGCAGCGGACGCAGGCGCGGCAAGCTGATCGTCCCGGGGAAGGTCTTCGCCCAACTGCCGGGCGCGGTCGTCCTGGAGGGACTCGGCGTCCCGGTCGGCTGAGCCGGAACGAGAGGCCCGGTCGCCCGAGCCGAGCCGGAACGAGCGGCCCGGTCGCCCGAGCCGACGCGGAAGGCACCGGTCGCCCGAGCCCGAACGGACGGCCCGGTCGCGGGGGCGGTCGGCCGGGGCAGGGGACCGGGAACCGTCGGTCGGGGCGAGCGATCGGCGCGACCGGGGAGCGTCGACCCGGGCCCGGGCCCGGCGCCGGATCGGCGGGGGACTTCGCCCCGTCAGCCCAGGCGGGGGATCTCGATCGCGGGGCAGCGGTCCATGACCATGTCCAGGCCCGCCTCGCGGGTGCGGGCGAAGGCCTCGTCGTCGATCACGTCCAGCTGGAACCAGACCGCCTTCGCGCCGATCGCCACGGCCTCGTCGGCGACCCCGCCCGCCAGCTCGCTGTTGACGAACACGTCGACGACGTCGACCGGGAAGGGGATGTCGGCCAGGGAGGCGTACCCCTGCTCGCCGTGGACCGTCTCCGCCTTCGGGTGGACCGGGACGATCCGCTTCCCGAAGCGCTGCAGGACCGCCGCCACCCCGTACGCGGCCCGCGCCCGGTTCGAGGAGAGGCCCACGACAGCCCAGGTGTCGCCCGTGGAGGTGAGGATCCGGCGTACCGTCTCGGACGCCGAGTACTCGGTCGGTCCGGTGGTCGTGGTGTCGACGCTCATCGCTGCTGCCTCTCCTCGGGGTGGCCCGTCGTTGTCGTCAACGGGCCGCCCCGCGCCCTGATTCCCGCCCCGGGCCTCAGCCTTCCCAGGCGCGCCGTTCGGCCTCCCTCGGCGCCTCGACCAGAGCCGGGAGGCCGGGGCCGAAGGTCATCACCGGACGGGCCGGGTCCCACGCGCGCCACCCCGGGTCACCCGTCGCCGCGAAGGCCACCCAGGCCGCGTGCATCGCCGCGGCGAGGTCGCCCGGGGCGTCCGGGCCCGTCAGGGCGCGGGTCTCCGGCAGGTCGAGCGTGTCGAAGACGAAGCCGAGTTCGAGCGCGTGACAGGCGCCGAGGCCGAGCACGGGGGAGCGCCAGCCGAACTCGTACAGATACGTTCCGCCGGGGCCGCCCGCCCGCAGCCGGGCGTCCGCCAGCCTGTTCAGCGGGATCCGCAGCAGTCTGTCCGTGGCGAGCGCGCCCAGGACCTCGCCCGGCTTCTCGTCCGGTCGGCCCGCGCGGTACACCCGAGCCGTCCGGGCGGGCACCTTCGCCTTCCGCAGCAGCAGCCGCTGGACCACGGGGCCCACCCGGTCCGTGACCCCGCTCGGCACGAACCACAGCCGGTACTCCTCCGAGGTCGTGCCCATCAGCAGGTCCACCCCGGCCGAGGCCCCGTCCGCCAGCGCCTCCGCCGGATCGCGCGGCACCACCTCGCCGTCCACGACGATCTGGAAGGAGTGCCCGCCGGTCAGCGGCGAGCCCTTGCCGGTCACCTCCGTCTGCGCCGCGAGCAGCCGGTCCGGGTCCACCCGCGCGAAGGCCTCCGCCGTGGCGGGCACCTTCAGCCGCGCCGCCACCGCCCCGGTGGTCCGGCGGGCCGCGGCGAGGGGCTGCGCCATCGGGGCGCCGCTCTGCACCACCGCCCGCGCGAACAGCCCCTTGGCGAGCGGCGACGCGAGCAGCGCGGCGATCGAGATCGCGCCCGCCGACTCCCCGAACACCGTCACGCGCTCCGGGTCCCCGCCGAACGCCGCGACGGTCTCCCGCACCCACGTCAGCGCGGCGATCTGGTCGCGCAGCCCGAGGTTGCCGGGCGCGTCGGGGAAGACCCCGAAGCCCTCGACGCCGAGCCGGTAGTTGACGGAGACCAGGACCACCCCGTCCCGGGCGAAGGCGGTGCCGTCGTAGACCGGGACCGCCGAGGAGCCGTGGATCAGCGAACCTCCGTGGATCCAGACCATGACCGGGCGCCGTCCGGCCCCGGGACCCCCGCCCCCGTCCGGCTCCCCGCCCGGCCCCGCGCCGGTGTCTCCCCACGGCGCCCACACGTTCAGGTTCAGACAGTCGTCGCCCGGGACGTCGGGGTCGGGCAGGAGCGCGTCGAGCGGCGGCGCGTACGGACGCTTCGGCGCCGTCGGACCGAAGGCCGTGGCCTCCCGCACCCCCTCCCAGGGCTCGGCCGGTTCCGGCGCCCGGAACCGCAGCGGGCCCACGGGCGCCCGCGCGTAGGGAACGCCCAGGAACGCCGCCACACCGTCCTTCAGAGAGCCCCGCAGCACCCCGTACCGCGTGCGGACCTCAGGTCCCCGTCCCGCCATCGACGCCACCCCTCCTCGTTCCGCTCCCGTCGTCCCGCCGGGAGGTCAGACCAGCGCCCGCTTCAGGACCTTGCCCGTCGGGCCCAGCGGCAGCTCCTCCACGAACCGCACGATCCGGGGGTACTTGTGGCGGCCCAGCCGCTCCCGCGACCAGTCGACCAGCTCCTCCTCGGAGAGGCGGGCGGCGCCCTCCCGGCGTACCACCACCGCGCACACCTCCTCGCCCTTCGCCTCGTCGGGGACGCCGATCACCGCGACCTCCGAGACCGAGGGATGGCGCACCAGCACCTCCTCGACCTCGCGCGGGTAGATGTTGAAGCCGCCCCGGATGACCAGGTCCTTCTTCCGGTCCACGATCCGCAGGAAGCCGTCCTCGTCCCGTACCCCCAGGTCACCCGTACGGAACCAGCCGTCCACGACCGCCGCCGCCGTCGCCTCCGGGTCGTCCAGGTACCCGGCGAAGACGTTGTGCCCGCGCACCACCACCTCCCCGATCACGCCGTCCGCGAGCAGTGCGATCTCCCGCTCGACGGCGGCGTCCGCGATCCCCACCTCGACGCCCCACACCGGATGCCCGACCGTCCCGGGCCGACGGCCGATGTGCGGCTGGTTGAAGGTCGCGACGGGCGAGGTCTCCGTCAGGCCGTACCCCTCCAGGACCTGGGTGGAGAAGGCCTCCTCGAACCGCTCCAGAACCGCGACCGGCAGCGCCGCGCCACCCGACACGGCGGCGCGCAGGGCCTCCGGGCGCACCTCGGAGCCGGCCGCCGCCTCCACCAGCGCGTGGTACATCGTCGGCACGCCCATGAAGACCGTCACGCCCTCGTCCGCGAGCACCCGCAGCGCCGCCGGACCGCTGAACCGGGGCATCAGCACGAGCGTCGCCCCCTGCCGGAGCGTGCCGTTCATCGCGCAGGTCTGGCCGTAGCTGTGGAAGAGCGGCAGACAGCCGAGGACCACGTCGCCCGCGCCGAGACCGAGCAGGTCCTGCGAGGTCACGGAGGCGTTCATGACGATGTTGAGGTGGGTGAGCAGCGCGCCCTTCGGCCGCCCCGTCGTCCCGCTCGTGTAGAGGACCACGGCGGTGTCCGAGGGCTCCGCGGGCTCGGCCGCCGTCAGCGGCTCCGCCGCCGAGGGCGCCCCCTGGAAGGCGCGCACCCCGGCCGCCCGCGCCGCCTCGTCGGCGACCGCCCACAGCGGCCCGCCGCTCACGATGCCCACCGCGCCGCTGTGCTCCAGGACGAACCGCACCTCGTCGGCGACGAGCAGCGCGTGCACCGGCACGACCGTCGCGCCCGCCGCGAGCGCGCCGTAGTACACGCGCAGGAACTCCGTCGTGTTCGGCAGCAGCACGGCGAGCCGGTCGCCCGGCCTCACCCCGGCCTCCCGCAGCCCGGCGGCGCAGCGCAGCGCCTCCGTCCACAGCTCGGCGTAGGTGAGCCGGGTCGCCCCCTCGACGACCGCGATCCGGTCGGGGAAGTGGCGGGCGGACTCGCCCAGCACGCCGGCGACGCTCAGTGACATGACACGCTCCAGGGACGCGGAGTCAACAGCTCTGTTGACGATCGGTGACACGGCACAGAATCCGCCGCGACCCCGCCCCGGCGCCATGTGCAGGTGCCCACCATGTGGCCCGCCTAGCTGGGCAGCGGCCCCGCCGTCGCGCCCGCCCCGTGGCATTCGCCAAATCCCGGCGTTACGGTGCCAGCCATGACCCACAGCCCGGCGGCACCCGGCGAGCCCTCGGGGGCGCGCCCCGGCGCGAGCCGCACCTCCCCGAGCGGACACGGCACCCCCGGCGCGCCCCGCACCCCCCTGAGCACCACCGGCGGGACCCACACCCCCCTGAGCGGCGCCGGTGGCTCCGGCGCGCTCCGCCGCGCCCTCGCCACGGCCATGCTCGCCGACGTCGACCGGCTCACCGACCGCGCCGTCGACGACATCCGCGCCCACTCCGGTACGTACGCCTCCGGAGCCCCCGTCACCCGCGAGGACCTCTGGGAGATCTGCCGGGACAACCTGCTGCGCGCCCTGGAGGACTTCGGGGGCCTCGCGGCGACCGGCGGCGACTTCGAGTGGGCGGCCCGCGAGACCGGCCGCCGCCGCGCCGAGCAGGGCGTGCCGCTCGACACCGTGCTCCAGGCCTACCGGCGCGGCGGCCGGGTCCTCTGGCAGGTCATGGCCGAGCACCTGCGCGTCCGGGCGGGCCGCGAGTCCGACAGCCGCGACATCGAACTCGACATGGCCAGCGGAGTCTGGGAGACCATCGACCGCTACTCGGTCGCGATGGCCGACGCCTACCGGATCGCCCAGCTGGAACTCCAGAGCCGCCAGGACACCCGGCGCGTCGCCCTCTTCGAGGCGCTGCTCGACGGCCGCGCCGACGACCCCGCCGTCGCCTCGGCGGCCGCGGCGGCGCTCGGCGTGCCCCCGGTCGACCGGTACGTCGTCGTGGTCGCCGCCCAGGACCCGGCCGCGCCCCCGCACCCGGCCCCCGCCCTGGAGGCCCAGGGCATGTGGTCGTACTGGCGTCCCCGCTCCGGCCGGTACGCGGGCATCGTCCGACTGCCCCGCCGCGACGCCCCCGCCGGACGGACCCCCGGGGCCCGTCCGGGCGGCGGAACCGACCCGGCCACCCGCGCGCTCCTCGCGGCGCTGCGCGAGCGGACCGGGGCGACCGCCGGCGTCTCCCCGGAGTTCGAACGGCTCTCCCAGGCGGGTCGTGCCCTGCGGCTGGCCGAGCAGACCCTCCGTACGCTCCCCGCCGGCAGCGGCGAGGCCGCCGCCTTCGACGACCGGCTCGCGCAGGTGCTGCTGAGCGGCCGGACCGACATCGCCGAGCGGATCGTCACCGTCCACCTCGGGCCGGTGCTCGCCACCGGCGGCGAACGGGCCGCGCTCCTCACCACGCTCCGGGCCTGGCTCGACCACGGCTGCTCCGCCTCCCGGGCCGCCGAGCAGCTCTACTGTCACCGCAACACCGTCCTCAACCGCATCGGCCGCATCGCCGAGCTCACCGGCCGCTCCAGCGAGTCCGGCGAGGCCCGCCTGGGCTGGGCCCTGGCCCTGCGCGCCCTGCCGTACGCCGGGCTCACGACGGCGCCCGACCCGACCGCGGGGGAGCGCGAGACGGAGGGGACGTAGGGCGCCGGACCGGCGACCGGGGGCCCGCACCGGCCGCCGGAGAGCGGTGGGGCCGGTGGAACGTAGGCTGGCCGGATGCAGGAGCAGTACCGCACGCCGGCCCGCGAGGGTGTGCACGAGACCGAGATCAACCGCTCGCGCTTCCTCTGCGCGCTCGCACCCGTCGCCGACGAGCGCGAGGCGCAGGAGTTCGTCGCGCGCGTCCGCAGGGAGCACCCGACCGCCACCCACAACTGCTTCGCGTACGTCCTCGGCGCCGACGCCTCCGTCCAGAAGGCGAGCGACGACGGCGAGCCCGGCGGCACGGCGGGCGTCCCGATGCTCCAGATGCTCCTGCGCCGTGAGATGCGGTACGTCGTCGCCGTCGTCACCCGCTACTACGGCGGCGTGAAGCTGGGCGCGGGCGGTCTGATCCGCGCGTACGGCGGGGCGGTCGGCGAGGCCCTCGACGCGCTCGGCACCGTCACCCGGCAGCGCTTCCGCCTCGCCACCGTCACGGTCGACCACCAGCGGGCGGGCAAGCTGGAGAACGACCTGAGGGCGACCGGGCGCGCCGTCCGTGACGTGCGGTACGCCGACGCCGTCACGATCGAGATCGGCCTCCCGGACGCCGACGTGCCCGCGTTCCGCGCCTGGCTCGCCGACGTCACGGCGGGCACCGCCTCGTTCGAACCGGGCGGCGAGGCGTACGGGGACGTCTGAGGCCCGCGGCGCGGGGTGACCTGTGCCGCGCGGGGCGCGCCGCGGACACCGGCCGAGAGGTGTGACGAGCGGGGTCCCACCGTCGTGCCGCGCGGGGCGCGACGCGGAACCCGCCCCGAGGTGTGACGAGCGGGGTTCCCCCGGCACCGCCGGAACGCCCCGACCACACCCCCCGGCGGGATAGCGTGGTGGGCGCACACGAACGGGAACCAGCGGCGAGGAGCGGCGCACATGCGGGGTGGGACGGCATCGTGAGGCTCCTGCACACCTCGGACTGGCACCTCGGCCGGTCCTTCCACCGCGTCGGCCTGCTCGACGCCCAGGCCGCCTTCCTCGACCACCTCGTCGCGACCGTCCACGCCCACCGGGTCGACGCCGTCCTCGTCGCCGGCGACGTCTACGACCGGGCCGTGCCCCCGCTGCCCGCCGTCGAGCTGTTCGACACCGCCCTGCACCGCCTCGCCGAGGCCGGGGTGCCCACGGTGATGATCTCCGGCAACCACGACTCCGCCCGCCGCCTCGGCGTCGGCGCCGGACTCATCGAGCGGGCCGGCATCCACCTCCGTACCGACCCCGCCGGCATCGGCACCCCCGTCGTCCTCTCCGACGCCCACGGCGACGTCGCCCTCTACGGCCTGCCCTACCTCGAGCCGGCCCTCGTCCGGGATCAGCTCGGCGCCCCGAAGGCCGGTCACGAGGCGGTGCTCGGCGCCGCGATGGACCGGGTCCGCGCCGACCTCGCCGCGCGGCCCGCCGGCACCCGCTCCGTCGTCCTCGCCCACGCCTTCGTCGCGGGCGGGGCGGCCAGCGACAGCGAGCGGGACATCACCGTCGGCGGCGTCGCCGCCGTCCCCGCCGGCGTCTTCGACGGAGTCGACTACGTGGCCCTCGGGCACCTGCACGGCAGCCAGACCCTCACTCCGCGCGTGCGCTACTCCGGTTCCCCCCTCGCGTACTCCTTCTCCGAGGCGGACCACCGCAAGACGATGTGGCTCGTCGACCTGGGACCGGGCGGCGACGGGCCCGACGGGGCGATCACCGGAGCCGAACGGCTCGACTGCCCCGTCCCCCGGCCCCTCGCCCGGATCAGGGGACGCCTCGACGACCTGCTCGCCGACCCGGCGCTCACCCCCCACGAACAGTCCTGGGTCGAGGCCACGCTCACCGACCCGGCGCGGCCCGCCGAGCCGATGACCCGGCTCGCCGAACGCTTCCCGCACACCCTGAACCTGGTCTTCGACCCCGAGCGGACCGGGAACGACCCCGACGCCTCCTACGCCCAGCGGCTCAGGGACCGCACCGACCAGCAGATCGCGGAGGACTTCGTGGCCCATGTGCGCGGCGGCGCGTCCCTCGACGGAGCCGAGCGGACGGTCCTGTACGGCGCCTTCGACGACGTACGGGTCGACGCGGCCGAGCGCGAGGTGGGCCGGTGAGGCTGCACCGCCTGGAGATCACCGCGTTCGGCCCCTTCGGCGGCAGGCAGAGCGTCGACTTCGACGCCCTCTCCTCCGCCGGGCTCTTCCTCCTCCACGGACCGACCGGCGCCGGCAAGACCTCCGTCCTCGACGCCGTCTGCTTCGCGCTCTACGGGAGCGTGCCCGGCGTCCGGCAGACCCCCGGCGCCTCCCTGCGCAGCGACCACGCCCCCGTCGGCACGACCACCGAGGTCCTGCTCGAACTGACCGTGGGCGAGCGGCGCCTGGAGATCACCCGGCGCCCGGCGCAGCAGCGCCCCAAGAAGCGCGGCGGCGGCTTCACCACCGAGAAGGCCCAGACCTGGCTGCGCGAGTACGACTCCGCCACCGGCGCCTGGGTCGGCCTCAGCCGCTCCCACCAGGAGACGGGGGAGGAGATCACCCAGCTCGTCGGCATGAGCCGCGAGCAGTTCTGCCAGGTCGTCCTCCTCCCGCAGGGCGACTTCGCCCGCTTCCTGCGCGCCGACGCCGAGGCGCGGGGCAAGCTCCTCGGCCGGCTCTTCGACACCCGTCGCTTCGCCGCCGTCGAGGAGCGGCTCGCCGAACTGAGGCGCGCCGCGCAGCAGCAGGTCGAGGAGGGCGACGGGCGGCTCCTCGCCCTCGCCCACCGGATGGGGCAGGCCGCCGGGGGCCTCGGGGTCGCCCGTACCGCCGTCGAGGGGCGGCCCGGTGACCCCGGGCTCGCCGACGCTGTCCTCACCTGGGCCGCCGTCGCCCGCTCCGAGGCCCGCGAGGCGCTCGACACCGCGCGCGTACGGCTCGACACGGCCGAGGCCCGTCAGGCCGCCGCGCGCGCCGCGCTCGACGCCGAGAACGACCTCGCCGCGCGCCAGGCCCGGCACGCCGACGCGCTCCTGCGCCGGGAGCGGCTCGCCGCGCACGCCCCGGAGCGCGACCGCCTCCAGGCCGCCCTCGACCGCAGCCTCAAGGCGGACCGGGTGGCACCCGCGCTCGGACTGCGGCAGGACGCCGAGCGCGAGCACGCCACCGCGCACGCCGCCCGGGAACGCTCCCGTGCCCAGCTGCCCCCCGACCTCGCCGACGCCGGGGCCGAGCAGCTCTCCGCCTTCGAGCACCGGCTCCGCGCGGACCTCGGCGGGCTGGAGGCGGCCCGCCGTGCCGAGCGCCGCGCCGCCACGATCACCGAAGAACGCGCCGTCCTCGCGCGCGAGGCACGCGCCGACGACGACGTCCTGCGGGACGCGGCCGACTGGCTCGCCGGCTGGGAACCGCGCCGCACCGCGCTCACCGCGCACGTCGAGGCCGCCCGGGACGCGGCCGCCCGCGCCGAGCACCTCGCGGGCCGCCTGGAGCCCGCCCGCCGCAGGCTCGCCGCCGCCCGCCGCCGTGACGCCCTCGCCGAGGACACCCGGGGAGCAGAGACCCGTCTCGCGGACGCCCGGGAGGGCCGGAACACCGCCCACGAGCGCTGGCTCGACGTCAAGTCCCGTCGCCTGGAGGGCATCGCCGCCGAACTCGCGGTCACCCTCACCCCGGGCGGTCCCTGCCAGGTCTGCGGCTCCACCGCCCACCCGGCGCCCGCCCGCACCACCGCCGACCACGTCGACCGCGCCACCGAGGACGCCGCCTACGCGGCCTACACCCGCGCCGAGGAGACCCGTACGGCCGCCGAACGCGACCTGGCCGTCACACGCGAGTCCTGGTCGTCGGCGCGCGAGGACGTCCTGGAGGGCAGCCGGCCGGAGCCGGCCGAGGGGACCGGGCCGCCGGACGAGCCGGAGACGTCCGCCGCCGAGCCGACCGTCGGGGAACTCGCCCGCGAGGTGGAGGAGTTGAACCGCCTCCACGCCGACGCGCACGCGCTCGCCGGGCAGACCCACCGGGCGCGGGAGACGCTCGCGCGCGCCGAGCGGGAGCACGAGGAGCGGGTCGGCGCCCAGCGGGAGGCCGAGCGGCGGGTCGCCGCGCGGACCTCGCGGCGCGAGGCCCTGGACCGGGAACAGACCGCGCTCGACGAGGAACTCGGGCGGGGACGCGGCGCGTTCGCCAGCGTGGCCGAACACGCCACCCGCCTGGAGCGCCGGATCGCCCTCCTGGTCGACGCCACCGGGGCCGTACGCTCCGCCGAACTCGCCGCCCAGCGCCTCAAGGAGGCCGACGACCGGCTCGCCGACGCCGCCTACCGCGCCGGCTTCACCACCCCGGCCGAGGCCGCCGCCGCGCTTCTGCGCGAGAGCGAGCGCCGCGACCACCAGCACCGCGTCGACGCGTGGCAGGCCGAGGCCGCCGCCGTCGAGGACCGGCTCGCCGAGCCGGGCACCGCGGCCGCCGCCGCGCTCCCGCCCGCCGACCCGGCGGTCGCGGCAGCGGCCCACGCGGCCGCCGAACGCGCCCTGCGCGACGCCGCCTCCGTCCTGGCGGCCGCCCGTGAACGGGGCAACGGCCTCGCCGTGCTCTCCCGCCAGGCGGTCACCGAGGTCCGCCGCCTCGGACCGCTCCGCGAGGAGTACGACCGGGTGGCCCGCCTCGCCGCCCTCACCGCCGGCACCTCCGCCGAGAACGAGCGCCGCATGCGGCTGGAGTCGTACGTCCTGGCGGCCCGCCTCGAACAGGTCGCGGCCGCCGCCACCGCCCGCCTCCAGCGGATGTCCTCCGGCCGCTACACCCTCGTCCACTCCGACGCGCGCTCCGGCGGCAAGCGGGCCGGCCTCGGCCTGCACGTCGTCGACGCCTGGACCGGCAACGAGCGCGACACCGCCACCCTCTCCGGCGGCGAGACCTTCTTCGCCTCGCTCGCGCTCGCCCTCGGTCTCGCCGACGTCGTCACGGACGAGGCGGGCGGCGTCCGGCTCGACACCCTCTTCATCGACGAGGGCTTCGGCAGCCTCGACGAGCAGACCCTCGACGAGGTCCTCGACGTCCTCGACTCGCTGCGCGAGCGCGACCGCAGCGTCGGCATCGTCAGCCACGTCGGCGACCTGCGCCGCCGGATCCCGGCCCAGCTGGAGGTCGTCAAGGCACGGCAGGGCTCGGCGGTGCGGCTGCGCACCGGCGGGGACGCGCTCGGCGGCTGAGCGAAGGCGGGAGGCGCGAGGGCGCTCAGCGGCTGAGCGAACGCCGGGGGAGCGGCGAGGAGTACACCACGCTGGTGGTCACCGCGCCGAGCGTGGCGATCTTCCCGGTGATCTCCTCCAGGTGCCGCATCGAGCGGGCGGCGACCTTCAGGACGAAGCAGTCGTCGCCGGTGACGTGGTGGGCCTCCAGGATCTCCGGAGTCGCGCCGAGCAGGTCGTGGAACGGCTTGTAGTTGCCGTGGGGGTAGCGGAGCCGTACGAACGCGAGGATGGGCAGCCCGAGCCGGTCCTGGTCGACGATGGCCGTGTACCCGCTGATCACCCCGGCCTCCTCCAGACGCCGCACCCGCTCGGTCACCGCGGACGGCGACATCGACACGGTGCGGGCGAGGTCGGCGAAGCTCGCGCGGCCCTCGGCCTGGAGGGCTTCGAGGATGCGCCAGTCGGTGGCGTCGGGGGTGTAGTCGGTGGTCATGACCGAGAGATAGCAGGGGATTCCCCGGTCGATCAAGCGATCGACCGGGGAATCCCACCCACCGAACGGGGTCGGGCGCCGCGAACGCTCCTAGAGCCGCGACAGCTCGTCGACCAGGTCGTCGAGGCCCAGCGGGCCCTGCGAGAGGGCCGCCATGTGCCAGGCCTTGGCGTCGAACGCCTCGCCGTGCGCCGCCCGCGCGTTGGCCCGGCCGAGCAGCCAGGCGCGCTCGCCGAGCTTGTAGCCGATCGCCTGTCCCGGCACCGACAGGTAGCGGGTCATCTCGCTCTCCACGAACGACGGCGGACGGCTGCTGTGCCGCTGGAAGAACTCCTGGGCCAGCTCCGGCGTCCACCGCTCGCCCGGGTGGAACGGCGAGTCCGCCGGGATCTCCAGGCCCAGGTGCATGCCGATGTCCACGATCACCCGGCACGCGCGCATCATCTGGCCGTCGAGGTAGCCGAGCCGCCGCTCCGCGTCGGGCAGGAAGCCGAGTTCGTCCATCAGACGCTCGGCGTAGAGCGCCCAGCCCTCCATGTTGGCGCTGACCTTGCCGATGGTCGCCTGGTAGCGGGAGAGCCGGTCGGCGACGTGCACCCACTGCGCGATCTGGAGGTGATGGCCGGGAACGCCCTCGTGGTACCAGGTGGACACCAGGTCGTACACCGGGAAGCGGGTCGTGCCGTCCACCGGCAGCCAGGTGCGGCCGGGGCGCGAGAAGTCCTCCGACGGGCCGGTGTAGTACGGCGCGGCGGCGCCGCCCGGCGGGGCGATGCGGGACTCCACCCGGCGCACCCGGTCGGCCAGTTCGAAGTGGGTGCCGTCGAGCGCCTCGATGGCCTCGTCCATGAGCCGCTGCAGCCAGCCCTGGACCTCCTCCACCCCTTCGATGTGCGCGCCGTGCTCGTCGAGGTGGGCCAGCGCCTCCCAGGGGCCGGCGCCCGGCAGGATCCGCTCGGCCTCGCTCCGCATCTCGCCGAGCAGCCGGTGGTACTCGGTCCAGCCGTACGCGTAGGCCTGGTCGAGGTCCAGGTCGGTGCCGTTGAAGAAGCGGGTCCAGCGCTGGTAGCGCTCGCGGCCCACCGTGTCCGGGGCGCCCGCGACGGCCGGGGCGTACACGTCCCGCATCCAGTCCCGCAGCGCGGCGACGGCCTCCGTGGCCCCCCGGCCCGCCTTCGCGAGCTCGGCGCGCAGGTCCTCGGGCAGGGTGTCCGGGCCGGCGGCGGCGAACTCCTCGAACCAGCCCGGCCTTCCGCCCTCCGCGCCGGCCCACTCGGTGAGCTGGTCGACGAAGGTGGCCGTGGGGCGCGGGCCCCCGAGGAGCCCCCGCTCCAGCCCCAGCGCGAGCGAGGAACGGTAACCCTCCAGGGCGGCCGGGACCGCGCGCAGCCGGGAGGCGACCGCCGCCCAGTCCTCCTCCGTCTCCGTCGGGGTCACGGTGAAGACGATGCGGACGCTGTGCGCGGGCGAACGCATGTTGCTGACCGTACAGAGGCCCTCCTCGGCCTCGTGCACGGCGAGTTCCGCCGTCAGGCGCTCCCGCAGCAGCCTGGCGCACCGCTGCTCGGCCTCGCTGTCCGCGCCCGGGGCACGCTCCGCCCCGTCGAGCCGGGCGAGCGTGCGGCGGGCGAGGTCGGCCACGGCCCGCTGGCCGGCGGGCGAGAAGTCGGGCAGCAGTCCGGCGCTCTCCTTGACTCCCAGGTACGTACCGATGATCGGGTCGAGGGCGATGAGTGCGTCGACGTGGTCGTCGGCGACCTGGCGGGGCAGCGGGCTGCTGGAAGTCTCTGGCATGGGGGCCATCCTGACGCCTTCGACAGGTCCCCGTCACCCTCGTCCGGCCTCAGTCGGCTGACAAGGAAGGGCCCGGGGAAGGCGGGAGAAGAGGGCCGCACTCCCACTCCTGGAAGATGAGCCGCGTCTCGACGCGGGCCACCTCGCGCCGCGAGGTGAACTCGTCGAGGACGAGTCGTTGCAGGTCGGCGGGGTCCGCGACGGCCACGTGCACCAGGTAGTCGTCGGGTCCCGTCAGATGGAAGAGCGCCCGGGACTCCGGGAGGGCCCGGATCCGGTCGACGAACGGGCCGATCAGTTCGCGCCGGTGCGGGCGGACCTGGACGAGAAGGAGCGCTTCGAGCCCACGGCCGAGTTTGGCCGGATCCAGTCGTAGCTGGTGTCCGAGGATCACGCCTGTGCGGCGGAGCCGCGCCACTCGGTCCAGGCAGGTGGAGGGTGCCACCCCGACCTCGGCGGCGAGTTCACGGTAGGTGGTCCGGGCGTCGTTCTGCAGGAGGCGAAGAATGTGCAGATCGACCGTGTCCAGTACGACAGAATCGGCCATTGGCCGAACGTAGCACGGCTGTTTCCCGCTACTTTCCGGTATTCGTTCACAGTGCCGCCATGGACGCCATGGACTACGGCCCCTCGGCCACCCCGAGGGCCCTCGCCACCGAAGCCGTGCACGCCGGACGCGAAGACCTCGCCCCGCTCGGGCTGCACGCCCCGCCCATCGACCTGTCCACCACCTACCCCTCGTACGACGCCCGGGCGGAGGCCGCCCGCATCGACGAGTTCGCCACCACCGGCGCCCGGCTCGACGGACCGCCCGTCTACGCCCGGCTCGACAACCCGACCGTCGCCCGCTTCGAGGAGGCCCTCGCCCGCCTGGAGGGCACCGAGTCCGCCGTCGCGTTCGCCAGCGGCATGGCGGCGCTCACCGCCGTCCTGCTCGCCCGGGCGAGCCAGGGCCTGCGCCACGTGGTCGCGGTCCGCCCGCTGTACGGCTGCAGCGACCACCTCCTCGACGCCGGACTGCTCGGCACCGAGGTGACCTGGACCGACCCGGCGGGGATAGCGGACGCGATCCGGCCCGACACCGGCCTCGTCATGGTGGAGTCCCCGGCCAACCCGACCCTCGCCGAGGCTGACATCCGCGCCCTCGCGCACTCCTGCGGCTCCGTGCCGCTCCTGGTCGACAACACCTTCGCCACCCCGGTGCTCCAGCGGCCCGTCGAACAGGGCGCCCGCATGGTGCTGCACAGCGCCACCAAGTACCTCGGCGGGCACGGCGACGTCATGGGCGGGATCGTCGCCTGCGACGAGGAGTTCGCCCGTACCCTCCGCCAGGTGCGCTTCGCCACCGGCGGGGTGCTCCACCCGCTCGCCGGCTACCTGCTGCTGCGCGGTCTCGCGACCCTTCCGGTACGGGTGCGGGCGGCGTCCGGCACGGCGGCGGAGCTCGTACGGCGGCTCGCCACCGACCCGCGGATCGCCCGGGTCCACTACCCGCGGATCGGCGGCGCGATGATCGCCTTCGAGGTGTACGGCGACCCGCACGACGTCATCGCGGGCGTCCGGCTGATCACCCCCGCCGTCAGCCTCGGCAGCGTCGACACCCTCATCCAGCACCCGGCCTCCATCAGCCACCGCATCGTGGCCGAGGGCGACCGGCGTTCGGCGGGCGTCAGTGACCGCCTGCTGCGGATGTCGGTCGGCCTGGAGGACGTCGAGGACCTGTGGCGGGACCTGACCCAGGCGCTCAGCGCTCCGCCCGCCGCGCCCCTCCGGGTCGCTGCTCCTGCTGCGAGTGGGCGCCCGGTCGGGGTGCCGAGGCCAGCCGAGCGGTGATCACCAGGGTGCCCTCCTCGATCTGGTAGTCGAGCGGCAGGTTGAGCGCCCGCATCGCGGCCACCATCCCGGTGTTGGACGACTGCGTCACGGCGTACACGCTCGCGCAGCCGGCCTCCTCCGCCATCGCCACCAGCCGGCCGAGGAGCTCGGAACCGATACCGCGCCGCTGCCAGTCGTCCTCCACCATCAGCGCCACCTCCGTCTCGTCGCCGTCCCACAGCAGGTGTCCGAGGGCGACGAGACGGCCGGAGGTCGTCTGCACGGCGAGGGTGCGCCCGAAGCGGGGGCTGAGCAGGTGGTCGAGGTAGCGGTCGGCGTCGCCGACCGGTCCGTGGTAGCGCAGTCCGAGGGTGCGGGCCGAGCAGCGGTCGTGCATGGCGCGCGCGGCGGACAGGTCGCGCTGGTCGGCGCGGCGGACGGTGATCTCGTTGCCCTCGGGCAGGGTCAGCACGTCCTGGCTGCGCGGGACGCGGTGGCCGAGTCGCGCGTCGAGCTCGACGAGGGCGCGGGCGCGGGCGAACTCGGTCGGGGTGAAGGGCAGGTAGGGCCGCTCCACGATGAGGGTGCCGCCGTTGGGGTCGCGCAGCCGCATCACGGTCTCCTCCAGGACGCCCTCGACCGGGGCGGGTTCGCCGGTGGGGCGGCCGGTGAGGGAGACGGCGGGCACGGAGTGCAGGGTGCAGCGGCCGAGGAGCTGGCGCAGCGCGAGCGGCAGTTCGGCCGCGTCGAGGGCGGTACGGGTGGCCAGGCCGAGGACCCGGGTGGGGGTGTCGACCAGGTCGTGGGCGTCGGCCCGCTCGGTCCAGGTGTCGCGGCCGCCGGCCGCCGCCGTCTCACGGGCGAGGGCCTGGGCGGAGAGGTCGGCGGGGGCGCGCAGCAGGAACTCGTCCACGGTGCCGTCGGCCAGCGGGTGCGTCTGCAGGGTGAGGATGTCCACGCCCAGGCGGGCGAGGACCGTGCACAGCGCGGCGAGGCTGCCCGGCGTGTCCGCGACGGTGGTCCGCATCCGCCACAGCGTGGTCTCGACGGGCGCCCCGGGCTCCCGCTCGTCGGGTGCCACGGGGGTGGCGTCGGACGCGGGGGTCACGGGGGAGTGCCCGCCGGTGCGACCGGCGGGCGGGGCATGGCTCGCATGACTGTGCCTCCGTGCCCACCAGGTGTGGAAGGCGGCGGTGGCGACCAGCGCGATCGCCGAGAACACCAGCAGGTAGGCGCCGTCGGGCCCCTTGGCGATGGTCTTGGCGATCGTGTCGGCCACCACCACGGCGGTGAACAGGGCGGCGAGTTCGATCAGGTCGTGCCGCCAGTGGTGCGGGCGGCGGGTGCTCTTCGAGGACGTCACATCGGTCATGACCTCACTGTGACCCAGTGGTGTTGCGTGATCACGAACGCTTTGTGACTGACGGGTTAAGCGCCGATCTGGCGGCTTAAAGAACGATTCAGGCCGTTTCTGTCAGAGTCTGACCGGCCCCCTGGCGGAGTGCGCCCGACAGCCGCCTGGCCTGCACGAGGAGTTGCGAGGAGCCCCGCGCCGAGGCCACCGCGTCGAGCCCGGACAGCTCACCGCCGGCCCCGCACCGCTCCACGCACTCCGCCGCCACCGCGAGCACCTCCCCGAGACCCCGGACCGGCTTCTCCGCCATCAGCAGCCCCGGCAGCGCCGCCTCCAGGACCGCCCAGACCGTGGCGTACGCACCGGTGGCCGCCGCCGTCCGCAGCGCGTCCGCCAGCCGGTTCGGCTTCACCGAGCCCTCCGCGACCAGCCAGGCGAGCTCGGTCCCGAGCCCCCGTGCGTCCAGCGCGCCCCGCGACGCCAGGACGAGCACCGCGTCCACCGCGCGCAGCCGGTCGTCGGCGTCCTGGCCGCCGATGCCGAACGCCAGGGTGAGGGCGACGGCCCGGCCGACCGGACCCTCGCTCTCCGCCAGCGCGATCAACGGTTCGGCCGTCCCGCGCTGCGACCCGTCGACACCCCACGCCAGGGACGGCAGGACACACGCCGCCAGGAACTCGGGGTCGACCGGCAGCACCGAGGCCCACAGCGCACGGCTGCCGATCCAGTGGTGGCAGCGGCGGGGCGTCGCGTCGAGCGCGCCCCCGACCCACCGGAAGGCGGGCGGGAACTCCGCGCGCACCACCGGCGACTCGTCGATCTCGACGACGATCCGGTCGAACAGCCACCACTTCAAAGAGGGCCGGTCCGCCCCCCGCCGCAGGAACCGCACCTTCGCCCCGAGGGGGCCCGTGGTCCGGAGCCACGAGGCGAGCCGCCGCCCCGCCGGTGTGTCCAGCGCCGCCGCGGCGTCGGCCGCGGGCCCGGCCGACGGACCCGCCCGCCCGACCCGCAGCAGGGCCTGGGCGAAGTCGGCCGGAGCGGGCTCGACCCGCGCGTCCCGGTACGCCCGCAGCCGCTCCACCAGCACCGACGGATCGATCTCGCCGGTGTGCACGGTCGGCGAGGCGAGCAGGAACGGCAGTTCGTCCGTGCCGATCAGGGCCGCGGCCTCCCACAGGCGCGCCTCCAGGACGGCCGTCAGCGCCTCGTGGTGACAGGCCGACTCGGGCAGCGTCCGCTCCCGGCGGCCCCTGGTCACCGCCTCCGGCAGCAGACCCAGCAACCCGGCCAGCACCACCTCCACCCCGTGGGTGGAATGGGTGAAGTAGTACTCCTGCGGCCACGACTCCGTGCCGAACGACTCCCGCACCGCCGACTCCAGCGCCGCCCGGTCCCGCCGTGCGAGCCGCACGAGACCGTCGAGCGCCCGCTCGAACGCCACCGGGTCCTCGGGAAGCTCCCGCGTCAGCAGCTCCTCGACGAGCGCCTCGACCGTCGTCGCCGTCGGCCCGACCGGCTGCGGCTCCGGCACCGGCGGCAGGATCTCCTCGTACGGACCCCCGGACGCGTCGCCCAGGTCGTCCCCGAACAGCGCGGCGGCGGCGGACCGGTGCACCGGACTCAGCAGCCCGGCCTGCTCCGCCAGCTCACGGCGCACGGACCCGTCCACCGACGCCGCGTGACGGCCCACCAGCTTCAGGGCCCGCTCCTGGATCGCGGTGTCCTCGTGCCCGAAGGCCTCGGCCACGGCGGGCAGCAGTTCGTCCGCCGCGCCGGGCTCCCGCGCGAGCACCTTCCCCACCAGGGTCAACTGGGCCCGCACCAGCTTCTTCTCGGTCCTGAACAGCACCCCGCCCGTCATCTCGGCGAGCGCGCCGGCCGACAGCGCCCCCTCGGCGGCGAGGCCCGCCAGGACCTCCTGCGCGTACCCCGCGACCGGGGACGGCGCGTCGGCCGTCATCCCGATCCAGTCCGCGACCCGCTCCCGGCGCTCGGCCGCGTCCGGCTCGACCAGCCGCAGCACCTCCATCGGGAACCGCAGGTCCCGGGGACGCCCGCCGCGCAGCAACCGGGAGACGCACCGGTCCACGACCCCGGCACGGTCGAGAACCCCCTCCGCGACCAGCGCGGCGAGAGCGGTCGGCCAGTGCGTCGGCGCCTCGGGACCGACCGACCAGGTCAGCCGGTCGGGCGTCTCGGCCATCGTGAGCGCGTGCGGCACGAGCACCGGCGTCTGCGGGTCCTCCCGGAGCCGCTCCAGGAGCCGCGAGTCCGTGATCTGCCGGGTCCAGGCGAGGACATAGCCGTCGGTCGCGGGCACCGCGCACCCGGAGCGCGTCACGAGGCCGTGGATCAGCGGGTAGCTGTTCTCCGCCACCGCCGGCCGCTGGGCCAGCCGCTGCGCCACGTCCGCCGCCCACGCCTCGTCCCGGTCGCCGAGCACCTTCAGGACCAGGACGCCGTCCTCCGGGCGCCAGCCCATCAGGTCGCGTCCGCCGAGCCAGGTCGCCGCCGCGGCCGCGCCGGTCTGGCAGCCCGCCCCGGCCACGTACAGACCCCGGCGGACCCGGGTCGCCTCGTTCCACCGCTTCCAGTCCCAGGCGCGCACCTCGGAGCGCAGCGCCTTCAGCTTCCCGAGGGCGGCCTTGCGCGCGGCGGCGTCCAGGGGGAGGAGGAGCGCGGGCACCTGCCCGGCGCGCCCGGCGCGCACCGCCTCCAGCAGCTTCCCGACCGCCTCGCCGTCCCCCGAACCGCCCGCGCGCACCGGCCCGTCGACCGCGTCGGCCGTCTCCACCGTGTCGTTCCCCATGCTGTCCCCCACCCCGGTCGTCATGCTGTCCCCCACCTCGGTCGTCATGCCGGTCCCCACCCCGTCGTCGGTCATCGGGCGGCCGCCGCGCCCGCCGTGCCCTCCGCCGCCGCACCTTCGGCCACCGGGCCCCGGTCCGCCGCCCCGGCGGCCGTGGCACCCCGGCGGACCATCCGTACCGCGAGGGCGTGCTTGCACGGGCCGCGCCGGCCCCGGTAGTCCGCCCACCACTGGCAGGTGCAGCTCAGCACCCCGTCCGACTCCCTCACCCGGTAGCGGCGCTCGCCCGAGGCCACCGTCGCCAGGTGCCCTTCGAGCGTCACCGCGTCCTCCGCGACCAGTCGGCGCGCGCTCACCAGGCGGGGGTTGTGCCGCTCGGCCCGGTCCGCGTCGTACGGAAGCTCGCGGTGGAAGTAGGCCGCGTCCGCCACGTCGTACCCCACCCGGCCCGCCGTGCCGAGCCGGGTCAGCGCCGCCCGCACCCGGTCGACCGTGAGTCCCGCCTGTGCCGCGAGATCGGCCAGGTCGATCCGCGGCTCCCAGGCCAGCAGGACCGCGACCAGTTCGGCGTCCTGCGAGGCCTCCTCCGTCGCCAGGGCCTCCAGGACCCCGCCCTCGCCGGAGAAGCCCCGGGCGGAGTCGGGCGACAGGGTCAGCGTCAGCCGCATGCCCGGCAGGACCACCTCCCAGGCGCTCGCCGTGGGCAGGGTGCCGTCCGGCACCGGTCCGTACACCCGGAGGCCCGTCGCGTGCCGCAGCACCCGCTCCAGGGCGACGAGCCGGTCCGGCCCCGGCAGGCAGACCGCACCGGCGCCCGGCCGGGTCGTCGGACGCAGCGTCCGCCCGGACTGCGTGATCCACAGCGGACCCCGCCCGCGGGCCTGGTTCCGCGGCAGGGACCGCAGGAACCGGACGGCCTCCGCCCCGCTCAGCTCGGCCCGCAGATCGAACCGGGCCGAGGCGACCTGCGCCTCGGCGAACCCCCGCAGCCAGCGGTCCGGCAGCGGGACCTTCTTCTCCACGACCGCCCCCGCGAGCGTGGTCACCGCCATCTCCTCGGGGCCCACCCGCAGATGCAGCGGATCGTCGCCCGTCATCCGCGACAGCGCCTCGCGCAGCGGGTTGTTCACGTCGACGTTGGTGGTGCCGTGCCCCGTCTCCGTACCGCCGAGGCCCTCGTCCAGCACGTCGAGGCGTGCGTACACCCCGCCGCAGCCGGAGAAGGACTCGAACCGCAGCCGGTCCCCGTTCCCCGTCACCACCGGATCCAGCGACCCCGGCCGTATCCGCTGGTGGTACCGGGCCGCCGCCACGTCGGCGACCGCGAGCAGACCGCGGGCGGCGACCTGCGGCGAGGCCAGGAAGCCGGAGAAGAAGCGGGGATGGGCCTCGGCCCCCCGGGGCGTGAGACCCCCCGCCGTCTCCAGGCCGAGCAGCCGGCCGGAGCCCGTGGACTCCAGCGCGGAAGGTCGGACGTAGGCGAGTGCCTGTACGGATCGCGTCATGGAAAAGACGGTAGGACCCGCCACTGACAATCCTCCGGACGGAAGCCTCCGCACCACGTCCGACCAGGCGTTACTGCCCCACTCGGCCCGGCCGCAGCACCTTGCTGAACAGCACCGCGCCGCCCTCGGCCCGCAGGCGCACCGTCAGTTCCCCGCTGTGGCCGTCGATGTCGACCTCCCCGAAGTACTGCGGGCTCTCCATCGGCGACAGGTTCGCCCGCTCGGGCGCCCGGACGAACACCCGCTCCGGGCCGAAGGTCGCGTCGAGCGCGTTCGCCGGGAACCCGCCCGCGGCCAGCGGCCCGGACACGAACTCCCAGAACGGCGCGAAGTCCTTGAACGCCGCCCGCTCCGGCGCGTAGTGCTGCGCCGAGGTGTAGTGCACGTCCGCCGTCAGCCACAGCGTGCCGGTGATCCGCCGGTGCTTGACGAACCGCAGCAGCTCCGCGATCTGCAGTTCACGCCCCAGCGGGGCGCCGGGGTCGCCCTGCGCGACGGCCTCGAAGTTCGCCGCGCCGTCCGGGACGACCAGACCGAGCGGCATGTCCGCGGCGAGCACCTTCCACACGGCGGTGGAGGCGGCCAGCTCCTTCTTGAGCCAGGCGAGCTGCTCGGCGCCGAGGATCCCGGTGGTGTCGTCGGCCTGCCGGCCGGGGGAGTTGGCGTTGCGGTACGAGCGCATGTCGAGCACGAACACGTCGAGCAGCGGCCCGTACCGCACCACGCGGTGCATCCGCCCACGCCCGCCCGCGCGCGCGTGCGGGGTGGACACCGGCGTGTACTCCCCGAAGGCGCGCAGGGCGCGGGCGGCGAGCACGTCCACGTCCTTCTCCGTGTAGCGCGCGTCGTCCAGGATCTGGCCCGGGTACCAGTTGTTGCGCACCTCGTGGTCGTCCCACTGGACCACGGACGGCACCTGCGCGTGGAACGCCCGGACGTTGTGGTCGAGGAGGTTGTAGCGGAAGTTGCCCCGGTACTCGGCCAGCGTCTCCGCGACCTTCGACTTCTCCGGCGTCGTGACGTTCCGCCAGATCCGCCCGTCGGGCAGCGTCACGCTCGGCTCGACGACCCCGTCGGCGTAGATCGAGTCGCCGCTGCACAGGAAGAAGTCCGGATCGAGGCGGCGCATCTCCTCGTAGGCGCGGAAGCCGCCGATGTCCGGGTTGATGCCCCAGCCCTGCCCCGCGATGTCCCCCGACCAGAGGAAGCGGACCCCGTCACGGCGCCGGTCGGGGGCCGTACGGAAGGTGCCGACCACCGGCTCGCCCGTCCGGCGCGGATCGTCCGGGTCCGCGAGGGTGACCCGGTAGTGGATCTGCTCGCCCGCGGGCAGACCGCGCAGCGCGGTGGTGCCGGTGAAGTCCGTTCCCACGCCGACCAGCGGCCCGTGGTGGCGGCGCACCCGCCGGAACGACTCGCTCGCCGAGGTCTCGACGGTCATGCGCGCGGGCCGGTCCGACCGCACCCACACCAGACCGGAGGAGGACGTGACGTCGCCCGTCTGCACCCCCCACGCGGCCCGGGGCCGGCCCGAGAGCGCGAAGGCGGGGGCGGCGAGACCGGCGCCACCGAGGGTGAGAGCCGCCGAGGCGGCGAGCGAACCGCGCAGCACGCTGCGCCGGGCGGGGGAGGGGGAAGTGCCGGGTACGGGCTGGGACATGGAGTGGCCTCCGAGACGGTGTCCGGACGGGAGCGGTACGTCGCCCATGCCTAACGGCCGGGAACGGCGACCACACGAACCCCGCGTGAACAGCCGCACCCCGCGCCCGTCACCCGCCGCCGACCGCCTTCGCCACCAGCCGTACCCCCTCAGCCACGGCCGAGGGCGTCAGGTGCGCGTACCCGATGACAAGCCGCACGTCCCCGTCCCCGGGCCGCTCGGTGCCGTACTCCGCGAGGGGGCGCAGGGCCACCCCGGCCTCCGCCGCCCGTGCCAGGAACCGCTCCGGCGGCCCGTATCGCCCCGGCACGCGCGCGATGACGTGCAGTCCCGCGGCGATACCGCTCACCCGCGTGCCCGGCAGATGCTCGGCGAGCGCGGCCAGCAGGGCGTCCCGCCGCTCCCGGTAGGCGCGTTGGCAGCGCCGCAGCTGCCGGTCGTACGCGCCCCGCGCCACGAACTCCGCGAGCACCGCCTGGTCGAGCACGGGGTTCCCGAGGTCCATCGTCCGCTTGCGCTCGACGACCTCGCCCAGCAGCGCCTCGGGGACGAGCATCCAGCCGAGCCGCAGCCCGGGCGCCAGCGACTTGCTGACGGAGCCCGCGTAGACGACCCGCTCGGGATCGAGCCCCTGGAGCGCGCCGACCGGGGCCCGGTCGTACCGGAAGTCGCCGTCGTAGTCGTCCTCCAGGACGTAGCCGTCCACCGCCCGCGCCCAGTCGAGGAGCGCCGCACGGCGCTCCGCCGACCAGCTGATCCCGGACGGGAACTGGTGCGAGGGCGTCACGACCACCGCCCGGACCCCGGAGCCGGCGAGCGGCTCCGGCCGCAGCCCCTGCTCGTCCAGCGGCAGCCACACCGTGGCGAGACCGGTCGACGCGAACAGCCGCCCGTGCTCGGGGCTGCCGGGGTCCTCGACCCCGATCGCGTCCAGCCCCCGCGCCCGCAGGACGAAGCCCAGCAGCGTCGACGCCTGCGCCACGCCCGAGCAGACCACGAGCCGCTCGGGATCGGCCACGACACCCCGCCGCCGGGTCAGCATCCCGGCCAGCGCCTCGCGCAGTTCGGCCAGCCCGCGCGGGTCGGGGTACCCGAGCGCCGGGTGGGGCAGCCGGGCCAGCACGGCACGCTGCGCCGTCGACCAGGCGGACCGGGGAAAGAGCGACAGATCGGGTGTCCCGGGACGGAAGTCCACCCGCACCCCGGACCCTCCCGGCAGGGGGCCCGACACCCCCGACACCGGGCCGGACGCCGTCGTCTCCCCGCCGACCGGGCCCTGGACCACGCCACGCGCGCGCGTGGAGCCGGTGTGCCGCCCCCGTGCCGCGCCGCCCACCCAGGTGCCGGACCCCCGGTCGCTGCGCAAGTACCCCTCGGCGGTGAGCTGTTCGTACGCCTCGGTGACCAGGCCCCGTGAGACGCCCAGGTCGGCAGCGAGCGCGCGGGTCGACGGCAGACGGGTCCCGGCGGCGAGCCGCCCCGAGCGCACCGCCTTCCGCAGCGCCTCCTGGAGGGCCAGGCCGCGCCTCCGCGCCGGGGCTCCGGCGGCCGGCAGGAGCAGCTCCCACGCCGGCTGTCCGTGGCTCCTCATTCGGTGTGGCCCCTCCCGCCGTCGCCCGCCGGGGCTCCTCGGTCCGCCCCCGCCGGACCCATGATGCCGAGTCCGGCCCCGTCCCGTGCGACGCGCTGGTGGGGCAGGTCGACGGAGACGTGGGCGGAGAGCGCGCGGAGGAAGTCGGCCGGGTCGAAGACCGCTCCGGCCGAGGCGACGCCGGTCGTCCGGGTCCGGCCGTCGAGGATCCGGTGGACCGCCTCCACCGCGAGCGGCGCGCTGACGGCGTAGATGTCCCGGCCGGTGGCGACGGCCCGTCGTTCGACGCCCCCGGAGCGTACGACGACGTCCACGAGGAAGGTCTGGGCGGACCGGCCGCGCTCGTCGACCGGGACCGGCGCCGACGCGTCGGGCGCCGACAGGTCCTGGGCGGCGCCGACCGCCATGTAGGTGCGCACCTCGGGCACCGCCAGGTGGCTGGGGATGGTGACGACGTCGGCCATCGTGAACTCGCCGATGACGGGCCGGGTGCCCAGCGGAGCGGGGAAGGGCCACTCGACCACGGAGGACTCCTCGTCGTGGTACTCCAGCTCGCCGCCGGTGAAGCGGACGTGGCGCCCGTCGCGCCGCTCCCGGGAGACCTTGCCGGCGGCGAGGGTCCCGGCGGTGGGGTGCCAGCTGCTCAGCCCGTACGCGACGTGGGCCTCGTCGGCCTCCGTCCAGTCGCCCATCGCGGCGGTGGCGAGCAGGTCGCCGAGGCCGCCGTAGAAGGCCATCGCGGGGACGACCACGGTCCCGGCGGCGCGGGCTCGCTCCGCGAAGTGCGCGAACGTGTCGACGTTGGCCTCGATCTCGGCCGCGACGTCCACGTACGCGATCCCGGCGCGCAGCGCCGCCTCGATCACGGGGGCGCCGGTCGTCGCGAAGGGTCCCGCGCAGTTGATCACGGCCGCCGCACCGGCGAGGGCGCGGTCGAGCGAGGCCGGGTCGTCGACCGAGGCGGGCCGGACGTCGAGCCCCCCGTGGGAGGCGGCGAGGGTCCGCAGCCGGTCGGCGTCGCGGCCGGAGAGGACCGGCACGAACCCCCGGTCGAGCAGCTCCGCGACGACGAAACGGCCGGTGTGTCCGTAGGCGCCGAACACCGTGACCGTGAGACCCGATTCCATGACTTCTCCCTGTTCCCGACGTGCGCGAGTGGTCCGGCGCCACCCGCGGCCCGTTCCCTGACGACCATCCTGGTCGCGCGGGACCTCACCCACGAGTGTCCGGAACGACATCATGCGTACAATTACGGACGTGAAGACTGTCGCGGTGGCCGTCACCGAGGGAATGCGGCACTTCGAACTGGCCGTGGCGTACGAGGTGTTCGGACCGGCTCCGGCCGCCGTGACCGGCCCCTGGTACGAGGTCTCCCTCTGCGGGCCGGCCACCGCCCGGCTCGGCCGCTTCCGCCTCGAACCGGACGGCGGCCTCGACCTGCTGGCCCGCGCCGACACGGTGATCGTCCCCGCGCTCGCGGACTCGGACCCGGAGCCGCCCGCCGACCTCGTCGACGCGGTGCGCGCGGCCCACGAGGCGGGCGCGCGGGTGGCCTCGCTCTGCACGGGCGCGTTCGTCCTGGCCGCGGCGGGGCTCCTCGACGGCAGGCGGGCGACCACGCACTGGGCCCACACCGAGGAGCTGGCCGCCCGCCACCCCCGGGTGGAGGTCGACCCGGACGTGCTCTACGTGGACAGCGGCAGCGTGCTCACCTCCGCGGGCAAGGCCGCCGCGATGGATCTCTGTCTGCACCTGGTCCGCTCCGACCACGGCTCGGCCGTCGCCAACACGGTCGCCCGCGGCCTCGTCGTACCGCCGCACCGCGCGGGCGGCCAGGCCCAGTTCGTCACCGCCCCGGTGCCCGCCAAGGACGACCACCCGCTCGCCGACCTGCTGCCCTGGGCGGTGGCACGGCTGGACCGGCCGCTGACCGTCGAGGACCTGGCCCGCAGGGCGCGGATGAGCTCGCGCAACCTCGGCCGCCACTTCCGCTCGGTGACCGGCACCACCCCGCTCCAGTGGCTCCTGACCCAACGCATCCGCCACGCCCAGGAGTTGCTGGAGACCACCGACGAGAGCGTGGAGGCCATCGCGGAGGCCACCGGCATGGGCACGGCCACGACCCTGCGCCGGCACTTCAACCGCACGGTCGGCGTACCCCCGGACACCTACCGCCGCACCTTCCGCGCCCGCGCCCGCACCACCCCGGACCCGGGCGCCCCGAAGTGGTCCCCGATGCCGTGAGGGAAGTGGACCTCCACCCGGGCCACGCCCCTTCCTAACGTCGGAGGCATGAACGCGAACGCCCTGCGCGGGGTCCTCCTCGTGACCCTCGCCTACGCCCTCGTCGGCGCCTCCTTCACCGCGAACAGCCTGCTCGGCGCGTATCCGTACGCGGGCGGGCAGGCGTTGCGCTACGGGGCCGCCTGCCTGCTCCTCCTCCCCCTGCTCGGCCGCGGCGGGCTCGCCCCGCTGCGGAGGCTGACCACCCGTCACTGGCTGCGGCTCGCCGCCCTCGCGGGGGTCGGGATGGTCGGCTTCAACCTGGCGGTCCTCGCCGCCGAGCGGACCGCCGAGCCCGCCGTCCCGGGCGTCCTGGTCGGCTGCGCCCCGGTCGTCGTCGCCGTCCTCGTCCCGCTGGCCGAGGGCCGCAGGCCCGCCCCCGCCGTGCTGTACGGGGCGCTGCTCGTCGCCGCCGGCGCCTTCACCGTGCAGGGATGGGGGCGGACGGACCTCGCCGGGATCGGCTGGTCGGTCGCCGCGCTCGCGGGCGAGGTCGGCTTCACGGTGCTGGCCGTCCCCGTCCTCCGGATGCTCGGGCCGAAGCTCCTGACGGCCGCCGTGTGCGGGGTCGGCGCGGTCGAGGCGGCGCTCGTGGGTCTGGTCGTGGACGGCGCCGGTCTGGTCCGGATGCCGACGGCGGTGGAGGCGGGCGCCCTGGCCTGGCAGGCGGCCCTGGCCACGGTGGTCGGGTTCGTCCTGTTCTACATGGGGGTCCAGCGGGTCGGGATGGAGCGGGCCACCCTCTTCACCGGCGCGATCCCGGTCGCGGCGGCGTTGAGCGCCGCTCTGGTCGCGGGCGCCGCCTTCGGGCCGCCGCAGGCCGCCGGCAGCCTGCTCGTGGGGGCCGGCGCCGCCGTGGGCACCGGCCTGTTCACGCGCCCCCGGCGGGCCTCAGCGGCTGCCGTCCAGGACGACGCGCGCGACGAGAGCCGGATCGTCGTTCATGGGCACGTGGCCGCAGCCGGGCAGCCGGACGAGCCGCGCGCCCGGCAGGGTGTGCTTGGCGCGGACGCCCTGCCGGGGCAGGAGCAGCCGGTCGCGGCTGCCCCAGGCGACCGTGACGGGGACCGTGGGGAGGTCGTCGCGGAAGCGCACCGACCCGCCGGCGTCCAGGGTCTCCCGGAAGCCGGTGGCCCCGCGCAGCGCGAGCGTCTCGGCGTAGACGGCCTCGGGTGAACGGCGGGCCGGGCGGGCGTAGATGCTGCCGGTGAGGACGGTGCGTCCGGCGGGGGTGCGCGAGAGGCGTTCGATCACGGGCAGGGGCATCGACCGGGCCGCGCCCCGCATCGCCCGGAGCGTCACGAAGGCGTACCGCCGCTCGCCCTCGGACCAGAAGCCGGCGGGGGAGAGGGCGGTGACCGAGCGCACCAGCCCCTCCTTGCCGAGCTGGAGCGCGAGCAGCCCGCCGAGCGAGTTCCCCGCCACGTGCGGCCGTTCGACGCCGAGGGCCCCGGTGAAGGCGCCGAGCACGTGGCCGACGGTGGACAGGTCGTAGGGGCAGCCCTCGGGCAGCTCGTCGGAGGCCCCGAAGCCCGGCAGGTCGACGGCGATCACGTCGCGCTCGGCGGCCAGGATGTCGAGGACGGGCTCCCAGGCCTGCCAGTGGTGCCCGATGCCGTGCAGGAGCAGCAGCGGCTCGCCCGCGCCCCGGCGTTCGTACGTGAGGGACGCCGTGCGGGGTCCCGCCGGGGTCTCGATCGTGAACGCGATCCGCTGGGGCATGCGAACTCCCTGTCCTGAAGCCTCGTCAGACAATCTGTCAGCCAACCTGTCAGCGAGAATTACCGATCAGTAGCATGGAGTTCAAGACCCCGTCCGAAACTGGACAGGGTGAGGAAGCTGGGCTGGGATGGACAGGTGCCTACCGATACTCCGACCGACACGCTGACCGATCTGTTCGAGGAGCACCGCCCGATGCTCCTGGGCGTCGCCTACCGGATGCTCGGCCGCGCCGCCGACGCCGAGGACGTCGTCCAGGAGGCCTGGCTGCGCTGGACGGCCGAGGACCGGGCCGAGGTCCGCGAACCCCGCGCCTTCCTCGTACGGATCACGACACGGCTCGCCATCGACCGGCTGCGGCAGTCGCAGGCGCGCCGCGAGTCCTACGTCGGCCCGTGGCTGCCCGAGCCCGTCGTCACCGACTTCGGCCCGTCCGCGCCCGACACCGCCGAGCGCGCCCTGCTCGCCGACTCCGTCTCGCTCGCCGTGCTCGTCGTCCTCGAATCCCTCTCCCCCCTGGAGCGGGCCGTCTTCGTGCTGCGCGAGGCCTTCGGCTTCCCGTACGGCGAGATCGCCACCGCCCTCGACCGCTCGGAGGCGGCCGTGCGCCAGCTCGCCGGGCGCGCCCGGCGCCACGTCGACGAGGGGAAGCCGCGCTACGACGTCGACCCCGTCGAGCGTCGCGACCTCACCGAACGCTTCCTCGCCGCGGCGGCGGGCGGCGACCTCGGCGGACTCCTCGCCCTGCTCGCGCCGGACGTACGCCTCGTCGGCGACGCCGGCGGCAAGGCGAAGACGCCGCTGCGGATCATCGAGAGCGCCGACAAGGTCGGCCGCTTCCTCGCCGCCACCTCCTACAGGGCGGAGGAGCGCTTCGAGCTCCGCTTCGCCGAGATCAACGGCGCCCCGGCCGTGCTCGCCCTCGACGGCGACCGGGTCGACTCCCTCGTCCAGCTCGAGGTGCGCGACGGGCGCGTCCAGTGCGTCTACATCATCCGCAACCCCGACAAGCTCCAGGGTCTCCTCGGTTCCGCCGGGCTCTGAGGCCGGAGCCCGCCACCCCACCGTCCGGCGTCACGCTTCACCATCCGTCGTGATCACGCCGACCGGCCGGAAAACACCCCGCTTCCCACCCCGGAAGACGGGGTGTTTTGCTGCGCGGGGCTCACGGGGGCGCGAACGTCCTGTGAACGATCTAGGTCAGAGGGTCACATTCGGGGGCGTTCGACGGAGGATTGGTCTTGACCAAGGGATCGGCCCGCCTTATGGTCGCAGAGTTAGTGCAGGAACCTTTAATAAACAAGGGCGCGGAAAAACGCCGCGGGACACGGCGAATTGCGGAGGATCAGGGTGGGGACCACGCAGCTGGCATCGGTACCGGAACCGAAGTACCAGCACCTCAAGACAGTGATCGGTGAAGCACTCGACTCGGACTTCGCGGTCGGGGAGATCCTTCCCAACGAGCGCGAGCTCGCGGCACGCTTCGGCGTCGCCCGTGCCACGCTCCGCCAGGCCCTGGAGCAGCTGGAGCTGGAAGGCCGCCTGCAGCGACGCCGCGGCGTCGGCACCACCGTCGCCCCGCCGCGCGTCGGCGTCGACGTCTCCACCACGCAGCACGCCTGGCCGGGCGTCGGCGACGAGGCCTGGCAGTGCCTGGACTCCGTGGGCGACGTGGCCCCGGCCGCCGTCGCGCGCGTCCTGGAGAGCGGCGCGGAGGAGCGGGTGCACATCGTCCGCCGCATCCGCGTCAGCCAGGGCCAGCCCGTCGCCGCCGAGCTGCTGTACGTGCCCGACGGCTCCGTCCCCGGCCTCACCGCCATCGACGCGCCCGCCGGACCGGCCCGCGCCCGCGCGGTGCTCCGCGAACTCCAGCACCTCGCCCTCGACGGGCAGGACCGCTCCGTGGAGCTCGGCTCCGCCCGCGCGGACGACGCCAAGGAACTCGACCGGCTCCCGGGCGCGCCCGTCCTCGTCGTGACGACCCGTTACCTCTCCGGAGGGCGCACCGCCGCCGTCTCCGTGGCCACCTACCGCGCCGACACCTGCCGCCTCACCTTCGGCGACTCGGTCGACCTGGTCATGGCCTCCTGACGCCGCGAGACCACCCCGCACCCCGGAACACCGCGAGACCACCCCGCGACCAGCGGGCACGGCCCGTCGCGAGGCCCCCCTCAGAAGGGGCCTCTAGCGGCGGGCCGTCACCGTGCCGTCGACCGCGAAGAGCTGCTCCTCGACATGGTCGAGGGCGAGACGCAGCGCGCCCGTGCCCACCGCGGCCTCGCCGAGCAGGGACAGCACCACCCGGGGCGGCCGCAGGCAGAACCGGGCCAGCTCCTTACGGAGCGGCTGGAGGACGCCGTCCAGGCCGGCCGCCCAGCCTCCGACGACCACCAGTTCGGGGTCGATCGCCAGGACCAGCGCCGCCACGTCGTGCACGAGCCGCTGGATGAACCGCTCCACCGCCGCCTCGGCGCGCGCGTCGCCCTTGCGGGCCAGCGCGAAGACCTCGGCCACCGCCTGCTCGTCCAGCGGGTGCAGCGGCTCGTCCGTGGTCGACAGGAGGTGCTCGGGGGTGACCCCCCGGCCCAGCAGGTGCAGGGCGCCGATCTCCCCGGCCGCCCCGCCGAAGCCGCGGTGCAGCCGGCCGCCGATCAGCGAACCGGCCCCCGGGCTCAGCCCGGCCAGGACGAACACGATGTCGTCGGAGTCGGTCGCCGCGCCCTTCCAGTGCTCGGCGACGGCCGCCGCGTTCGCGTCGTTCTCCACGATCACCGGGCAGCGGAAGGAGCGCCGCAGCCGCTCGCCGAGGGCGAGCCCCGTCCAGCCGGGCAGGGCCGTGCCGAGCCGGACGGTGCCGTCCGCCTCCACGATGCCGGGGGTACCGACGCCGACGGCCCGCAGGTTGGACCGGGCGACCCCGGCCCGGCGCAGCACGTCGGCGACGACCGTACGGACCCGGTCGAGGCGCTCGTCCTCGGGTGCCGACTCCGACACCTCGCGCGATCCGGCGCCGATGATCCGTCCGTCCAGACCGGAGAGCAGCGCGGCCACGCGGTGCGGGCCGATCTCGATGCCGAGCAGATGGCCGGCCTCCGCGCGGAAGCGGAACCTCCGCGCCGGGCGGCCCTGCCGTCGGGCCTCGCCCTCCTCGGGCGCCGCCTCGACGACGAGACCGCCCTCCATGAGTCCTTCGACGACCCCTTCGACCGTGGGCCGCGAGAGGCCCGTGATCCGGGTCAGATCCGTGAGCGTGGGCGCGTCGGCGCCCCGCAGCGCATGGAGTACCACCGCGGAGTTGATCCGCCGCAGCAGAGACGGATCCCCGCCGGTCAGCCGCCCCACAGTGTGTCCTCCCAGCTCGTGCACCTCTTCGGCGGATGGTACTCAATGGTCCCGGTCGCGGCGAGTGCCGCCCCTGTCACGCTTGCGTGACATCCCGGGGCCACCCGCCGGCCGGCGCGGGCTCCGACCCCCCGCGCGCCGCCTGACGGACCGCCAACTGTCGGTGGCGGGCGGTTTACTGGGCTCATGACCACGGCACACCGGCTGGCGACGATCGACCTGCTCCGCACCCGCGGTTTCGACGGCGGCTCGGAGTTCCACCTGGCGGAGCTCGACACCAGCGAGGAGTTCTGGGAGGACGACGGGACGCGCCGGGCGCTCGTCGAGGACCAGTACGAAGCGGAACGGGAGGGGCTCGCCGTCCTCCTCACCGCGCGCTGGGGCCCGCACCGGGAGCTGAGCCTCCTGCCCGTCCTGGAGCGGAGCATGTCGGGGGAGTCGATACCGGAGCCCTGGTCCACGCTCGCCTGCCACACCCCGGACGTGTACCTCTGGCGGGCCGACGGCCGCTGGATCGGGCTCGGCGTCTCCCAGTGGGACAAGGAGCTGCCCTTCCAGCTCCTCGCCCTGGCCACCACCGTCGACCCGCCCCGGCCGGAGGGCCCCGAGGTCACGCCCGCGCGTCGGGAACCCCCGCCGCCTCCCTGAGCCGGGCGAACTCCTCGGCCATCGCCGCCGCCGTCCAGCGCGCGTTGAGACCGCTCGGACTGGGCAGCGCCCAGATCCGGGTGGACCCGATCGTGCGCTCCTGCGGTCCGACGGCCGCCTTCGGCTCGTCGAAGGCCGCGCGGTACGCCGTCACCCCGGCGATCGCGAGCCAGCGCGGCGCGAGCCGCTCCACCCGCTCCGCGAGCCGACGTCCGCCCGCCCGGTACTCCTCACGGCTCAGCTCGTCGGCCCGCGCGGTCGCCCGCTCCACCACGTTGGTGATGCCGAGCCCGTACGCCGGGAGTTCCTCCTGCTCGTCCGGCCGCAGCTGCCTCGGCGTGAACCCCGACAGGTGCAGCACCGGCCAGAACCGGTTCCCCGGCCGGGCGAAGTGGTAGCCCGAAGCCGCCGTCATCAGACCCGGGTTGATCCCGCAGAACAGTACGGAAAGGCCGCCCGCCACCACGTCGGGAACGACGCGGTCGCGGGCGGCCTCCAGCTCCTGCTGGGTGAACCGGGGGGTCCCGGTCAGAGGATCGCGCCGGGGGCGTAGGCGGCGGCCTCCGGGTGCTGCTTGAGGATCTCCTCGATGCGGGAGACCACGGACGCGACCTGGTCGGCGGCGGCGCCGGTGAAGGACAGCTTGTCCGCCATCAGCTCGTCGAGCTGCGCCCGGTCCAGCGGGATGCGCTCGTCGGCGGCCAGCTTGTCGAGCAGCTCGTTGCGCTCGGCGCCCCGCTCGCGCATGGCGAGGGCGGAGGCGACGGCGTTCTCCTTGATCGCCTCGTGGGCGACCTCGCGGCCCACCCCGGCGCGCACGGCGCCCATGAGGACCTTGGTGGTCGCCAGGAAGGGCAGGTAGCGGTCGAGCTCGCGGGCGACGACGGCCGGGAAGGCGCCGAACTCGTCGAGCACGGTGAGGAAGGTCTCCAGGAGACCGTCGAGCGCGAAGAACGCGTCGGGCAGCGCGACCCGGCGGACCACGGAGCAGGACACGTCGCCCTCGTTCCACTGGTCGCCGGCCAGCTCGCCGGTCATCGAGGCGTAGCCGCGCAGGATGACCATGAGGCCGTTGACGCGCTCGCAGGAGCGGGTGTTCATCTTGTGCGGCATCGCCGAGGAGCCGACCTGGCCCGGCTTGAAGCCCTCGGTGACCAGCTCGTGGCCCGCCATCAGGCGGATCGTCTTGGCGATCGACGACGGGGCGGCGGCCAGCTGCACCAGCGAGGTGACCACGTCGTAGTCGAGGGAGCGCGGGTAGACCTGGCCGACCGAGGTGAAGGCGTGTGCGAAGCCGAGGTGACCGGCGATCCGCCGCTCCAGGTCGGCGAGCTTGCCGGCGTCGCCGCCGAGCAGGTCCAGCATGTCCTGCGCGGTGCCGACCGGGCCCTTGATGCCGCGCAGCGGGTAGCGGCCGAGGAGCTCCTCCAGGCGGGCGTACGCCACGAGCAGCTCGTCCGCGGCGGTCGCGAAGCGCTTGCCGAGGGTGGTCGCCTGGGCGGCCACGTTGTGCGAGCGGCCGGCCATGACCAGCTCGGCGTACTCGGCGGAGAGCTTGCCGAGACGGCCGAGGACGGCGACCGTACGGTCCCGCATCAGCTCCAGGGAGAGCCGGATCTGCAGCTGCTCGACGTTCTCGGTGAGGTCGCGCGAGGTCATGCCCTTGTGGACGTGCTCGTGGCCGGCGAGGGCGTTGAACTCCTCGATCCGGGCCTTCACGTCGTGCCGGGTGACCTTCTCGCGCTCGGCGATGGAGCCGAGGTCGACCTGGTCGAGGACGCGCTCGTAGTCGGCGAGGGCGCCCTCCGGAACCTCGATCCCGAGGTCCTTCTGCGCACGCAGCACGGCGAGCCACAGCTGACGCTCCAGCTTCACCTTCTGCTCGGGGGACCAGAGGACGGCGAGCTCCGCGGAGGCGTAGCGGCCGGCCAGAACGTTGGGGATGCGGGGCTTCGCAGTCACAGCAGTCACGTGGACAGATTCTACTGGCGGTTTCTGCAGGCCAGCGCCACGGTCCCGTGTGGAGCTTGCTACGAGACGCAGCTCACGCGGGACCGGGCGGCGGACCCCGCACCGGACAGGCCCTAGCGCCCCGCGGACGGCTCGTACGGCAGCAGCTCGGGGCGCTTCGGGGCGCGGCCGTCGCCCGACGAGCGGCCGGTGAGGCGCCGGCCGATCCACGGGCCCAGGTGCTCCCTGGCGAAGCGGGCGTCGGCGGCCCGGCGGCTCGCCCAGCCGGGCGGCGCGGACGGGGGCAGCGGGGTCCGCCAGTCCTCCTCGGCGGCCAGGCCGAGCGCCTGCCAGACGGCCTCGGCGACCCGCCGGTGCCCGTCGGCGGTCAGGTGGAGCCGGTCCACGTCCCAGAGCCGGGGGTCGCCGAGCGAGGGGGCGCCGTACAGGTCGACGACCACGGCGTCGTGCCGGGCGGCGAGCTCGTCGATGTGCGTGAAGAGCTCCTCCATCCGGGGGCGGAAGCGCTGCATGACGGGGCCGTTGCGGCCGGGGCTGCGCATCAGGACCAGCCGGCCGCAGGAGGGCGCGAGCCGCTCGACGGCCTCGGTGAGCAGTCCGCGCACCCGGCCCATGTCGACCTTGGGCCGCAGGGTGTCGTTGAGTCCGCCGACGAGGGTCACCACGTCCGCCTTCATCGCGGCCGCGGTCTCGACCTGCTCCTCGACGATCTGGCCGATGAGCTTGCCGCGCACGGCGAGGTTGGCGTAACGGAAGTCGGGGGTGCGGGCGGCCAGCCGGTAGGCGAGGACATCGGCCCAGCCCCGGTAGGAACCGTCGGGCCTCAGGTCCGACATGCCCTCGGTGAAACTGTCGCCCAGGGCGACGAAACTGTTGTACGTAGCATTGATCTCCATGACGGAAGAGATCATACCGCGCGGTATGCGGGGGCGCCGTGGAGCACGGGGGAGGGCCCCGGGAACACCCGGGGCCCCTCCTGTTCCGTGCGCGGTCGCTACGGCGCCGCCGGGCGCCCCACCAGTTCCCGCAGCACGTCCTCCATCGTCACGAGCCCGCTCGGCCTGTCGTCCTCGTCGAGGACCGCCGCCAGATGCGTCCGGCTGCGGCGCATCGCCGTCAGGACGTCGTCCAGCGGGGCGGCCGCCCGGACCCGGGCGATCGGCCGCAGCGACGACACCGGGAACGGCAGATCGCGCGGGAAGACGTCCAGGGCGTCCTTGACGTGCAGGTAGCCCAGGATCCGCCGCTCCTCGTCGACCACCGGGAAACGCGAGTAACCGGTCCGCGCCGCCAGCGCCTCCAGCTCCTCGGGAGTGGTGCCGACCTGCGCGTACACCACCTTCTCCACCGGCATGACGACATCCCGTACGGGACGCCGGCCCAGTTCCAGGGCGTCGTGCAGCCGCTCGGCGGCCCGGTCGTCCAGGAGGCCGGCGTCGCCGGCGTCGGTGACCATGCGGGCCAGCTCGTCGTCCGAGAAGGTCGCCGCGACCTCGTCCTTGACCTCCACCCGCAACAGCTTGAGCAGGGTGTTGGCGAAGGCGTTGATCGTGAAGATCACCGGCCGCAGCGTCCGCGCGATCGTCACCAGGGGCGGACCGAGCAGCAGCGCGGTGCGCGTCGGCTCGGCGAGTGCGATGTTCTTCGGCACCATCTCGCCGAGGAGCATGTGCAGGTACGTGGCGACGGACAGCGCGATCACGAACGAGATCGGGTGGACCAGGCCGTGCGGCACGCCCACCGCGTCGAAGACCGGCTCCAGGAGGTGCGCGATCGCGGGCTCGGCGACGATGCCGAGCACCAGGGTGCAGAGCGTGATGCCGAGCTGGGCCGCGGCGAGGAGCGCGGAGACGTGCTCCAGACCCCATATGACGCTGCGCGCCCGGCGGTCGCCGGACTCGGCCAGCGGCTCGATCTGGCTCCGGCGGACCGAGATCAGGGCGAACTCGGCGCCGACGAAGAAGGCGTTCACGACCAGGGTGAGGAAACCGATCAGCAACTGGACGGCGATCATCGGCCGGCCTCCCCGGTCTCGTGCTCCGCGTGCTGGGCGACGGGGGCGTGCATCAGCACGCGCGCGGCGCGGCGGCCCGAGGCGTCCACGACGTCCAGGCGCCAGCCGGCCGGCTCCACGCTGTCGCCGACGGCCGGGATGCGGCCCAGCTCGTGGGCGACGAACCCGGCCAGCGTCTCGTACGGTCCGTCCGGCACGCGCAGGCCGATCGCCTCCACCTGGTCGGTACGGGCCGCGCCGTCTGCGGACCAGAGCTCACGCCCGTCCGCGTCCTCGCCCGCCCGCGCCAGGTCCGGCGTCTCGTGCGGGTCGTGCTCGTCGCGCACCTCGCCGACGACCTCCTCGACGATGTCCTCCAGGGTCGCGACCCCGGCCGTACCGCCGTACTCGTCGATGACGACGGCCATCGTCTGCTTCCCGGACAGCCGGTCCAGGAGCCGGTCCACGGTCAGCGTCTCGGGGACGAGCAGCGGCTCGCGCATCAGATCGGCGATCCGTCGTTGGGGCCGCTCCTGGGCCGGTATGGCCAGGACGTCCTTGATGTGGGCGATGCCGACGACCGCGTCGAGGCTGCCCCGGTAGACGGGGAAGCGGGACAGGCCGGTCGCCCGGGTCGCGTTGGCGACGTCCTCGGCCGTGGCCTGCACCTCCAGGGCCGTGACCTGCACGCGGGGCGTCATCACGTTCTCCGCGGTCAGCTCGGCCAGGTTGAGGGTACGGACGAACAGCTCGGCCGTGTCCGCCTCCAGGGCGCCCTCCTTGGCGGAGTGCCGGGCGAGCGCCACCAGTTCCTGCGGGGAGCGCGCGGAGGCGAGCTCCTCGGTCGGCTCCATGCCGAGGCGGCGCAGGATCCGGTTGGCGGTGTTGTTGAGGTGGCTGATCAGCGGCTTGAAGGCGGCGGTGAACACCCGCTGCGGGGTGGCGACCACCTTCGCGACCGCGAGGGGCGAGGAGATCGCCCAGTTCTTGGGGACCAGCTCGCCGACCACCATCAGGACGACGGTCGACAGGGCGGTGCCGAGGACGAGGGCCACCGACGAGGCGACCGAGGAGGAGATGCCGAGGTCCTCCAGGGGGCCCCGGATCAGCTTGGCGATCGACGGCTCGGAGAGCATGCCGACGACCAGGTTGGTGACGGTGATGCCGAGCTGCGCGCCGGAGAGCTGGAAGGTCAGCGACCTGACCGCCTTGAGCGCTCCCGCCGCGCCGCGCTCGCCTCGGTCCGCGGCGGCTTCGAGCTCGCCGCGCTCGACCGTGGTCAGCGAGAACTCGGCCGCGACGAAGGCGCCGCACGCCACGGCGAGGAGGAGCGCCAGGAGGAGCAGAAGCACTTCGGTCATCGGTTCACCTCCGTCCCATGATCAGTCAGGGAGAAGAGGATCGCTCGCTTGGAACCAGTGCTACTGGGAGGCTCGCCCATGGGCGGACGCTCACACCTTTCGGTCGTCGGAATGGAGAACCATGGTAAAGGATGGGCAAAGCGGGGTGTTGCTCGGCCCCGGAGGTGCTCTGCCCCGAGGCGGGTGATCGCCCCGGGACGGTCGGACCCCGCGGTGGGGGAACCCCGGGACGGTCGGACCCGGCGCCGGGGAGCACCCCGAGACCGTTGTACCCGGTGATGGGGGATCAATCCGTGAGCGGCTTCACCCACCGGCGCCAGCGCTCCTCGCGCTCGTACCCGGCGGCCGTCCACAGCCGCCGCCCGCTCTCGTTCGCCTCCAGGACCATCGCGTCCGCCCGCCGCCCGCCGAGGGCGGCGAACCGTTCCTCGGCCGCCCGCAGGAGCGCGGTCGAGATGCCCCGGCGCCGGTACGAGGGGAGGACCGCGAGCCGGTAGAGGCAGGCGCGCCAGCCGTCCCAGCCCGCGATCACGGACCCCACGATCAGACCGTCGGCGACGGCGAGCAGGAGCGCCTCGGGGTCACGTGTGATGAGCCGGGTCACCCCGTGCACGTCGTCCGAGACGGACGTCCCCTGGGCGGACTCCTTCCAGAAGGCCAGAACGGCCTCGGCCTCGTCGGGGGAGGCGGCGCGTATCCGTAGCTCGGTCATGGCCGGAATCCCATCACGAGGGACCGAGCCGGTGCCATGGAGTTCCAGGTGCCGGAACGGACGCCCCGCCCGCCGCGGGCTACCGCCGCGCCACACCCAGCACACACGGGGAGGACGGCAGCCGGGGCCCCTTCTCGGGGATGTCGAAGGAGCGGTACGGGCCGAGGGTGAACCCGGCCGCCTCGATCGCCGCGAGCGGCGCGCGGGAGGTGTGGCAGCCGCCGAAGAGCAACGGCCACACCGTCCGGTCGAGACCCCGCTGCACGCGCGCGAGACCGGGGGTCCGCGCCAGGCCGTGCTCGAAGAACCGCAGCTCGCCGCCGGGGCGCAGCACGCGGTGCAGCTCGGCGAGGGCCTGCGACGGGTTCCGTACCGTACAGAGCACGAGCGAGGCCACCGCCGCGTCGAAGGAGGCGTCCTCCAGCGGCAGCGCCTCGGCCGTGTCCGGCAGCACGGCCACCGGCACGGGAGCTCCCGGGGCGGCCTCCCGGGCGAGCCGGCGCAGCCGGGCCTCGGGTTCGAGGGCGACCACCTCGGTGACCCCGGCCGGGTAGTGCGAGAAGTTCAGACCGTTCCCGGCCCCGATCTCCAGCACCCGGCCGGAGAGCCCGGCGAGCAGCTCCTCGCGCAGCTCGCCGAGACCGCCTCTGGTGTCGGCGGACACGCTGAACCGGGCGTAGAAGCGGGCGAACAGCGGATGGTGGACACGGGGCGAGGAGGGCTCCGGCCGTCCCGGGCGCGAAGGTGTCATCGTGCTCCACCTCACCCCGTCACGAAGCAGAACTCGTTGCCCTCCGGGTCCCGCATGACCTGGAAGGAGCCCTGCTCGTCGGTCACCACGTCACCGACCCGGGCCGCGCCCGAACCGACCGCCTCCACGGCGGCCGCGTCCGGATCGGCCACAGCCAGATCGAGGTGGACCCGGTTCTTCACCGTCTTGCCCTCCGGCACCCGCTGGAAGGCGATACGGACGAACTCCGGCGGGTCGACGTACGACCAGTCACCGCTCCGGTCGACCGGCGTACCCCCGAGGAGCCCGGCCCAGAAGCGGACGAGTGCGGCCGGATCGGCACAGTCGAGGACGATCTCCTGAACGTGAGCGCGCATGCCCCCAGCCTACGGAGTCGCCGCCCCCGAAGTCCGCTCGACGGACCCGTCCGTGGCCGCGTCCGTGAGAGCCGCGGCCCGGTCCGTGCCCCCGTCCGGAAGGGGCGAGCCCCTGTCCGCGACGGGCGCGGCCCACTCCGTGACGGGCCCGGCCTACTCCGTGACGCCGGCCGCGGCAGGCGCGACGTACCGCTCCGCGTACCGCTCCTCGAACGCCTCCGCGTCCCAGTCGCCGCCCAGGGCCGGGCCCAGCCAGCCGCCCGCCGCCGCCCGGAACTCCGCCGGGTCCAGCGCCCCCGACCCCTCCGGTACGGCCCCGAGGAGCGGCGCGCCCGCCGCCTCCGGCAGGTCCGCCAGGTTGCAGCGCATCGCCAGGTCCGGCGCGTCCGGCCAGCTGCCGACCACCACACCGAGCTGCTCGATCCCGCGCGCCCGCAGCGCCTCCGCCGTCAGGGTCGTCGAGTTGAGCGTCCCCAGACCGGCCGGGACGACCACCAGGACCGGCGCGCCGAGCAGCGCCGCCGCGTCCGCGAGCGTGCCGCCCTCCTCGTCGAAGCGGACGAGCAGCCCGCCCGCTCCCTCCACGAGGACCAGGTCGTACGCGGCGGCCAGCTTCCTGGCCGCCTCGGCGACCTCGCCGGGGCCGACCGGGGCGAGCCCGGCCCGCCGGGCCGCCGTGCCCGGGGCCAGCGGCTCCGGGAATCGGCCGAGTTCGGCGGAGCCCGCCGCGCCCGAGAGCCGGACGACCTCGTCCGCGTCCCCGCGCTCCTCGGGGCCGACACCCGTCTGCGCCGGCTTCAGCACGGCGACCGACCGGCCCGCGGCCGTGGCCACGGCGGCCACCGCCGCGGTCACGACCGTCTTGCCGATCTCCGTGCCCGTACCGCTGACGACGATGATTCCCACTGCTGTCCTCGCTCTTCCGGTCAGCCCGCGGCCGCCGCCGCGCGTACCGCGGCGCAGATCCGGGCCAGGTCCTCGTCGCCCGTCACGTACGGCGGCATCGTGTAGATGAGGTCGCGGAACGGGCGTACCCACACGCCCTCCCGGACGGCGGCCCGTGTCGCCGCCGCCATGTCGACCGGGTGGTCGAGCTGGACGACACCGATCGCGCCGAGCACCCGCACCTCGCGGACGCCGGGCAGTTCGGCGGCGGGGGCGAGACCCTCCCGCAGTCCCGCCTCGATCCGCTTGACCTCGACCTGCCAGTCCTGCGAGAGCAGCAGGTCGATCGAGGCGCAGGCCACCGCCGACGCCAGCGGGTTGCCCATGAAGGTCGGCCCGTGCGCGAGCACCGGGACCTCGCCCCGCGAGATCCCGTCGGCGACCCGGCTCGTGCAGAGCGTCGCCGCCATCGACAGGTAGCCGCCCGTCAGCGCCTTGCCCAGGCACATCACATCGGGGGAGACGCCCGCCTGGTCGGCGGCGAACAGCGTGCCCGTACGGCCGAATCCGGTGGCGATCTCGTCGAACACGAGCAGCACGTCGTGCGCGTCGCAGGCCTCGCGCAGCACCCGCAGGTACTCCGGGGCGTGGAAGCGCATGCCGCCCGCGCCCTGCACCACCGGCTCCACGATCACCGCGGCCAGTTCGTGCGCGTGCTCCGCGATCGAGCTCCGCAGCAGCTCCGCGTAGGACTCCTCGTACGTGGCCGGCGGGGCGTCCACGAAGACCTGCGGCTGGAGCACCCCCGCCCACAGCTCGTGCATCCCGCCGTCCGGGTCGCACACCGACATCGGCTGCCAGGTGTCTCCGTGGTACCCGCCGCGCCAGGTGAACATCCGCTGCTTCCCGGGGCGGCCGAGCGAGCGCCAGTACTGCAGGCACATCTTGACCGCGACCTCGACGGAGACGGAGCCCGAGTCGCTCAGGAAGACGTGTCGGAGCGGCTCGGGGGTGATCTCGACGAGCCGGGCGGCGAGCCGCACGGCGGGCTCGTGGGTGAGCCCGCCGAACATGACGTGGCTCATCCGGCCCAGCTGATCGCGGACCGCCTCGTTGAGCACCGGGTGGTTGTAGCCGTGGACCGCCGACCACCAGGAGGACATGCCGTCGATCAACTCACCCTGTCCCTCGGAGGGTTCGGCGAGCCGGAGCCGTACACCGGAGGCGGACTCCACGACCAGCGGGTCCGTACGGCCCGGCATGGGGCCGTACGGGTGCCAGACGTGGGCCCGGTCCAGGGCGATGAGTTCGTCGGTGCGCACGGCCGTCACGCGTTGGGGGCCAGGTCCGTACCGGCGCCCCGGCGTCGCACCGCGACCAGGTCCGTACGCGCCTGGTTCGGTCCGGCTTCGGCCTCCGGGGCCTCGGCCGGCGCGGGCACCGCGTGACCGCCGCAGGGACCGCAGCCCCCGCCGGCCTCCGCGTGCGAACCGCAGCCCGCGCCCTCGTCCGACCCGTGCGAGCCGCAGCCCGCCGTCGCACCGGAGCCGCAGCCGCCCGTCGCACCGGCCGCGGCGAGCGCGTCCGCGCGGTGCTTCGGCAGCGTGGTCGTGCCCGCGCCCTCCACCTCGAAGCCCGCGTCCGCGATCATGTCCAGGTCGGCCTGACCGGCCTGGCCCTCGCTGGTCAGGTAGTCGCCGAGGAAGATCGAGTTCGCGATGTTCAGCGCCAGCGGCTGCATCGACCGCAGGTGCACCTCGCGGCCGCCGGCGATCCGGACCTCGACGTCGGGGCAGACGAACCGCACCATCGCCAGGATCCGCAGGCAGCGCTGCGGGGTGAGGTTCCACTCCTTGGCGAGCGGCGTCCCCTCGAAGGGGATGAGGAAGTTGACCGGCACCGAGTCGGAGTCCAGCTCGCGCAGCGCGTAGACGACGTCGACGAGGTCCTCGTCCGTCTCGCCCATGCCCGCGATCAGGCCCGAGCAGGCCGACAGACCGGCGGCGTGCGCCTTCTGCACGGTGTCCACCCGGTCGGCGTACGTGTGGGTCTTGGTGATCCCCTCGTACGTCGCCTCGGACGTGTTCAGGTTGTGGTTGTACGCGTCGGCGCCGGCGTCCCGCAGCCGCTCCGCCTGGCCGTCCGAGAGCAGCCCCAGGCAGGCACAGACCTCGACGCCCTCGTTCTGCTCCTTGATGGCCTCGATGGTCCTGCCGACCCGCTCGACGTCCCGGTCCGTCGGACCGCGGCCGCTCGCCACCAGACAGACCCGCTTGGCCCCGCCCGCGACACCCGCCGCGGCGGCCTGGGAGGCCTCGTCCGGCTTCAGCCAGGTGTACTTGAGGATCTCGGCCTTGGAGCCGAGCCGCTGCGAGCAGTACGAGCAGTCCTCGGGGCACAGCCCCGACTTCAGGTTCACCAGGTAGTTGAGCTTCACCCGGCGCCCGAACCACTGACGGCGCACCTTGCCGGCCGCCGCCACCACATCGAGCAGTTCGTCGTCGGACGTCGCCAGGACGGCGAGCGCTTCTTCGCGGGTCGGCAGCTCGCGCCGCAGCCCCTTCTCCACGAGCGTGTTCAGCAGGTCCATAACCGCTGATCCTTGCCTACCACGCACCCCCGGGCCAAGGAGGATCCGAACAAACGCCTCCGATGGAGGTGTGTGGATGACCACATCCCGACCTCGGCATCATCCGGTTAGGGTCTGTGCGCTGCCTACAAAAGGATCGCCGCATGCCACAGGCCGACGACGTGCGGGCCGCGGGCCCGCGCCGTACCGCGTTCGACTGGACCGACGCCGAGGCACGCCGCCGGGCCGACGCCGGTCTCGTCCGCACGCTGCGCCCCCGGGCCGCCGAGTCCGAGCTCCTCGACCTGGCGAGCAACGACTACCTCGGCCTCACCCGCCGCACGGAGGTCACCGAGGCGGCGGCCGAGGCGGCCAGGCGCTGGGGCGCCGGCTCCACCGGCTCCCGGCTCGTCACCGGCACCACCCGGCTGCACACCCGCCTGGAGCGGGAACTCGCCGAGTTCTGCGGTTTCGAGGCGGCCCTCGTCTTCTCCTCCGGCTACACCGCCAACCTGGCGGCGCTCACCGCGCTCGGCGGCCGGGACTCCCTCGTCGTCTCCGACGCCTCCAACCACGCCTCCATCGTCGACGGCTGCCGCCTCGCGCGCGCCGAGACCGCCGTGGTGCCGCACACCGACCCCGAGGCCGTGCGCAAGACCCTCGACGCGCACCCCGGACGGCGGGCCCTCGTCGTCAGCGACTCCGTCTTCTCCGTCGACGGCGACAAGGCCCCGCTGCCCGAGCTCGCCGCCGCCTGCCGCGCGCACGGCGCCGGACTCGTCGTCGACGACGCCCACGGCCTCGGCGTCCTCGGCGACGGGGGCCGGGGCGCCCTCCACGAGGCCGGGCTCGCGGGCGACGAGGACGTCGTCGCCACCCTGACCCTCTCCAAGTCCCTGGGCAGCCAGGGCGGCGCCGTCCTCGGCCCCGCCCGGGTGATCGAGCACCTGGTGAACGCGGCCCGCACCTTCATCTTCGACACCGGCCTCGCGCCGGCCGCCGCGGGCGGCGCGCTCGCGAGCCTGCGCCTGCTCGTGGCCGAGCCGGGCCTCGCCGGGCGGGCCCGGACCGTCGCGACCACGCTCCACCGGCTGCTCACGGAGGCGGGCCTCACCGCCGCCCGCCCCGACGCGGCCGTCGTCTCGGTGCGCGCCCCCTCCCCGGAGGCGGCCCTGCGCTGGGCGGCGGACTGCAGGGAGCAGGGTCTGGTGGTCGGCTGCTTCCGGCCGCCGTCCGTCCCCGACGGCATCTCGCGGCTGCGTCTGACGGCGCGTGCCGACCTGACGGACGCGCAGATCGAGCACGCGGTGGAGACGATCCTGCGCACCGCGCCCGCCGCCCGGCGGGGATGACGGGAACGGGGCGGTCACTGACCGCCCCGCACGTCCGCCCGCGCGGCCCCCTGTGCGGCCGCCCGCACGGCCACCCCTGCGCGCACGCCCCGCGGGCCCGCCCGCTCCCTCGATCGTCCCGTGCGGCCCAAGAGCGTTCCCGGGCAGCAGAGTTCACCGCTTCGAGCGACAGATAGGGACATATCTTGGTGGAACGCCGCCCGGCGCGGCACGATCGGTGGCACTCTGACGCGAAGCGCAATCCGGGGCAGCCGCCCCGGCGGGAAAGGGACAGCGTCGCCATGGCAGATCACCAGGAAGCATCCGTCACGCTGCCGAGCGACCCCGCCTCGGTCCCCACGGCCCGGCGGTTCGTCGCGGAGGTCCTGGCCGGCTGGGGCCTCGACGACGCCGCGGACCTCGCGGACTCGATCCGCCTGGTGGTCTCCGAACTGGCCACCAATGCCGTGCTCCACACCCTCGGCCAGTCGCCCACGTTCACGGTCGAGGTCCGTCTGGAGCGCGAGGAGCGGCTCCACATCGGCGTCACCGACAGCCACCCCCGCAGGCCGCGACGCCTTCCGGCGGCGGTCCAGCAGGACAACGGCCGGGGCATGGTCATCATCCGTGTCCTGGCGGCGGAGGCCGGTGGCCGCCTCTCCGTCACGCCGACCGAGGACGGCGGCAAGACGGTCTGGATCACGGTCCCGTGGTGCGCGGCCCCGGTCCCCAGCTGTTAGCCGGGGGACGCGTGAGGGGGTGCGGCGGTGCCACCGCACCCCTCACGAACGGACCGCTACCGCCTGATCAGCGGACGCGGCCGTAGTAGACCTTCGACGACCAGATCTTGTCGAGCTTCACCCAGGATCCCCTCTTGGGCGAGTGCCAGATCTTCCCGCTGCCGGCGTAGATGCCCACGTGGTAGACGCTTCCACCGGAGTGGAAGAAGACCAGGTCCCCCTTCTGCCTGCTGGAGGCGGAGATGTGCCGGGTCTTGTTGTACTGCTGCTGCGCGGTGCGGGGCAGCGACTTGCCCGCCTTCTTGTACGCGTAGAGCGTCAGACCGGAGCAGTCGAACCTGGAGGGTCCGGTGCTCCCGTACCGGTACGGAGCTCCCTTCTTTGCCGCGGCGACGCTCAGTGCCTTGTTCGCGTGTGTGGTCGCTGCCTGGGCCTCCGATGCCGCACCGGGTGCGAACAGCGTGCCGCCGACGGCGGCGAGGGTGAGAGCCGAGACGGCTCCGGCCCGGGACAGCAGGGACGGGACATGCATCTGCGCAGTCATGCGCAACCCTTCGTCAGCCGCCTGCGAAGGATGACCTGTCGGGTTCGGGCTGGCGAAGATGCCCGGCCGCTGACGCGGCTTCACCCCAAGGAACGGACCCGCCGCCGAAACAGCGCGTTCGTCCCGTAAAAATCGGGTCCTCCACTCCTGCCGATCCACTCCTGTCGACCAGACGTCCGGGACAGCGGCAGGACTCGGCGTCCGCCCGGACCGCCCCGCCGCGGTGGCGGGGGCTTGTCGTCGACAGGGATCTTGACCCACACCAGGGTCGAAATCCGAGCTGAAACGGCGATATGTGAGGCTCCTCACGACTGATCCATTCAGGTGGACAGACAGCCTTTGTGATCTTCGGAGGTTTGGCCGACGAGCCCCGCACCAGCGATGGAACGCCCGATTCCGCTAGATGTGTACACCTGTTGCGCAACTCACCCCGCACATATGTCGACTCGTCGACTACGCCGAACGGGGGAGCGATTCTGCGGTGCGCGTCGGCCGTCCGGACCTGGACACGACGCGCCGGAATGTCAACTCGCCCGGGCTCGCGGGACGGTGACGCGGCCACTTCTGCGCTCGCCGTCGAGCACCCGCAGGGCGCGCGCGAGCGTGTCCGCGTGCACCTCGCTCTCGCCCCGCTCATGCATGAGCGTCAGGGCCTCGCGCAGTGCCTCGGCACGCCCCACCAGGGCCTGGGCCGCGCGCAGGGCGCCATAGGTATGCGCACCCCTGGATGGATTGATCTTCCCAAGGAGGTCGACCACTTCGAGGTAGGCGTCGACGAGTTCACCCTCGGCCCGGGTCAGGGCGGGCAGCGGCGGCAGCTCGGGGACCACGGCACGCTCACCGCGCCGGGCCGTCGGCGGCCGTGCCGCGGCCGGCGATCACATGGTCCACCAGGCCGTACGCGCGGGCCGCCGGCGCGTCCAGGACCGTGAGGCGGTCGAGGTCGGCGTCGATCCGGTCCCGGTCCCGGCCCGTGTCCTCGGCGAGCAGCCGGGCCACCAGCGAGCGGAGCCGGAGCAGTTCGCGCGCCCGGAGGTCGAGGTCGCTGGGCTGTCCCCGGAGCGGCTCGTCCATGGACGGCTGCTGGAGGGTGACGCGGGCGCCGGGCAGCATCATGCGCTTGCCGGGGGTGCCGGCGGCGAGCAGGACGGCGGCGGTGGACGCGGCCTGGCCCAGGCAGGTGGTCCCCACGTCGCAGTGGAGCGAGCGCATCGTGTCGTAGATCGCGGTCATCGCGTCGACGGAGCCGCCGGGGGAGTTGAGGTAGAGCGCGATGTCCTGGTCCGGTGCCGCGTGGTCCAGGTAGAGGAGTTGGGCGATGACGTCGTTGGCCGACGTCTCGTCGACCGGGGTGCCGAGGAAGACGATCCGGGATTCGAGGAGCTTCGAGTAGGGGTCGAGGGTCCGGCTTCCGTAGCTGGTCCGCTCGGTGAACTCGGGCAGGACGTAGCGAGCGTCCATGGCGGGTACCTCCATCTGTCATCTGTAAAAAATGTACAGGACGTACAGCCCGTAAGATGGGGAGCATGACCTACGAGATCCCGGTGACGCAAGCGCGGGCTGAGCTCGCCGACCTCATCAACCGCGTCGTGTACGGCGGTGAGCGCGTCGTCGTCACCCGCCACGGGAAACCGCTGGTCGCCCTGGTCTCCGCCGCTGACCTGGAAGAACTCGAAGCGGCGGAGAAGCCCGCCGACGAGCAGGTGATCAGCTCGGTCTCCGGACTCCATCCGCTCGACTCCGCCACGGGCGAACAGCGCCGTTTCGGCATCGCCGCCCACCACCGCGACCCCGGCGCCTCCTAGGACCCCGCGGAACGCGAGCGTCCCCGGCGACTCCCGGGCCCTCCGGAACCTCGGCGCCCCCGTCGCCTCCCGGACTTCGCGGAACCCGAGCGCCCCGGAAACGGAAGAGCCGCGTGCCCCCGTCCGCTACAGCGGGGGGCACGCGGCCGTCTTCTGTGCCGGGTGGTCCGTCCTTCCGCCCGGGGGTCCTGCCTCCCGGTCGGGTCCGTCCGTCGTTCCCGGGCGGTCCGGCGTCGGGCTCAGCCCACCGGGGCCGGAACCTTGACCGGGGCCGGCTCGGTCGTCGGCTCCGTGCGAAGCCGGCGACCGCCGAGCAGGATCGCGGTGAGACCCGCCGCCGCCCAGAGGCCGAGGACGAGGAGCGGCCCGCCCGCCGCCGCGCCGTCGAACGAGGAGACGGAGCGGAGGGCCGAGCCGCCGGCGCCCGGCGGCAGCCACCCGCCGATGGCGCCCACCGCGCGGGGCAGCAGCTCCGGCGCGCTCGACACCCCCGAGAACGGGTTGCCGATCAGGATCATCAGGACCGCCCCGAGCCCGAGGCCCGGCCTGCCGACGAGCGCGGCGAGCCCCGCGAACGTCGACCCGATCGCCAGGACGGTCAGGCCCAGGACTCCCGCCTCGGCCCACCAGTTCCCTTCGAGCGCGCCCAGCCAGGTGTGGGCGAAGGTCGCGGCGACGAGCCCCGCGAGCGCCGCGGCGCCGGTGAGCGCGGCGGCCGCGCGGGCTCCGCGCAGTCCGAGGAGGGTGGTGATCACGCCCGCCGCGGCCCCCGCCATGGCGAGCGGCAGCAGGCTGGAGGCGAGCACGGCTCCGCGGGGGTCGCCCGCCGGGGCGGCGACCACATCCGTGACCCGGACCGTCGTGCCCGCGGGTGCCTGGGCGGTCACGGCCTCACGCAGCAGTCCGGCCACCACGGGGCTCGCCGCCGAGGCGGTCAGGAGCTCCGTGCCGCCCGGGGTCACGACCACCGCTCCGTATACATCGCGGTCCGCTATCGCGGCGCGGGCCGCGGTGGCGTCCGCGTAGCGGTGGACCTCGAAGGCCCCCTCGTGGCGGGTGAGTCCCCGTTCCACGGCGGCGACCGCCGTGGCGGGGCCCGCGACGCCGATCGGCAGGTCGCGGGGGGCGGTCCGGGCGGCGGGCCAGGCGAAGGCCCAGAGGGCGAGGGTCACGACGACCGGGATCAGCGCCATCACCGCGATGGTTCGGCGCCCGGACCCTCCGGCGGGGGCGGTGGTGGTGGCGGACATGGGGCCTCGATTCAAAGAGAAGGATCGTTCGTTTTTCTGAATCCCACTCTCCTTCGGGCCCCGGAAGTTGTCAAGAATGAACATTCGTTTTAGGTTCGTCCCATGGCTCGTGTCTCCCAGGAACACCTCGACGCCCGACGGCGCCAGATCCTCGACGGCGCGGCGCGCTGCTTCGCCCGCAACGGCTTCCACGCCACGTCGATGCAGGACGTCCTGACCGAGGTGGGCCTCTCGGCCGGCGCGGTCTACCGCTACTTCGGCGGCAAGGACGAGCTCATCGGCGCCATCGCCGCCGAGGCCTTCGCCGGCATCCGGGGCGCCTTCGAGGAGGCGTCCAGGGCCACCCCGCCGCCCACCCCCGACGTCCTCCTCGGCGCGGTGCTCCGGCTCTTCCTGGAGGAGCGGATCGCGGGCGCCGACCGGCAGGCCTTCGCGCGGCTGATCGTCCAGGTGTGGACCGAGACCCTGCGGAACGAGGAGCTGGCGAAGACCCTCGCCGAGGGCTACCACGGGATGCGGGCCGCCTGGACGGACCTCGTCACGGCCTACCGCGCGAGCGGTCTGCTGCGCGCGGACGTCCCCGCCGACCACGTGGCCCGCACCCTGATCGCGGTCGCGCAGGGCTTCATCGCCCAGCAGGCCCTCTTCGGCGACGTCGCCGTGGACGTCCTGGAGGACGGGCTCCGCGGTCTGATGTCCATGTCCGTCGACCCGGTCGGATGATCATGTAAACGCAAAGCCGTAGTTAACGAGCCGGAAAAACTTCCGCCCTAACGTGCAATGTCTGGCCGCGCGCCGCTTCTCCACCGCTCAGCAGAGTGTTGACGGTCGGTAAGGTCCGCAGCTGTCCGGGTGCCGTCCCGGTCGACGACTGTGAGGTGGAAGAGTGCAACTGAGCCCGCACGAACAGGAACGCCTGCTCATCCATGTGGCGGCGGACGTCGCCGAGAAGCGCCGGGCCCGGGGTCTGAGGCTCAACCACCCCGAGGCCGTCGCCCTCCTCACCTCCCACATCCTCGAAGGCGCCCGCGACGGCCGGACCGTCGCCGAACTGATGGCCTCCGGGCGCAAGGTGCTCACCCGCGACGAGGTCATGGACGGCATCCCCGAGATGATCCACGACGTCCAGGTCGAGGCCACCTTCCCGGACGGCACCAAGCTCGTCACCGTCCACGAGCCCATCCACTGAGCGGGCCGCCGCCGATGATCCCCGGAGAGATCCTGTACGCGGACGGCCCCGTCGCCCTCAACGAGGGGCGGCCCGTCACGCGCCTGACCGTGCTCAACGCCGCCGACCGGCCCGTCCAGGTCGGATCCCACTACCACTTCGCCGAGGTCAACCCCGGCCTGGAGTTCGACCGCGCCGCCGCCCACGGGCTGCGGCTGCACATCGCGGCCGGCACCGCCGTCCGCTTCGAACCCGGCATCCCCGTCGAGGTCGAACTCGTCCCGCTCGCCGGCCGCCGCGTCGTCCCCGGCCTGCGCGGCGAGACGTCGGGCCCGCTGGACGGGTCCCCGGACGTGAACGGAGACCCCCGTGCCTGAGCTGCACCGCGCCGTCTACGCCGACCTGTTCGGCCCCACCACCGGAGACCGCGTCCGGCTCGCCGACACCGACCTCCTCGTCGAGATCGAGGAGGACCGCAGCGGCGGCCCCGGCCGCGCCGGCGACGAGGCCGTCTTCGGCGGCGGCAAGGTCATCCGCGAGTCCATGGGCCAGGCCCGCACCACCCGCGCCGAGGGTGCCCCCGACACGGTGATCACCGGCGCCGTGATCATCGACCACTGGGGGATCGTCAAGGCCGACATCGGCATCCGGGACGGCCGCATCACCGCCCTCGGCAAGGCCGGGAACCCCGACACCATGGACGGCGTCCACCCGGCCCTCGTGATCGGCCCCGAGACCGAGATCATCGTGGGCAACGGCCGGATCGTCACCGCCGGAGCCGTCGACGCCCACGTCCACTTCATCTCGCCCACCGTCGTCGAGCAGGCCCTCGCCACCGGCGTCACCACCCTCGTCGGAGGAGGTACGGGGCCGGCCGAGGGCACCAAGGCCACCACGGTCACCCCCGGCCCCTGGCACACGGCCCGGATGTTCGAGGCCCTGGACACCTTCCCCGTCAACATCGGCCTGCTCGGCAAGGGCAACACGATGTCCCGGGAGGCCATGCACTCCCAACTGCGCGGCGGAGCCCTCGGATTCAAGATCCATGAGGACTGGGGCGCCACCCCGGCCGTCATCGACGCCTGCCTGGGCGTGTGCGAGGAGACCGGCGCCCAGCTCGCCATCCACACGGACACCCTGAACGAGGCGGGCTTCGTCGGCGACACCCTCGCGGCCATCGCCGGACGCACGGTCCACGCGTACCACACGGAGGGCGCCGGAGGCGGGCACGCCCCCGACATCATCACGGTGGTCTCGGAGCCGTACATCCTGCCCAGCTCCACCAACCCGACCCGGCCGCACACCGTCAACACCATCGAGGAACACCTCGACATGCTGATGGTCTGCCACCACCTCAACCCGGCCGTCCCCGAGGACCTCGCCTTCGCCGAGTCCCGCATCCGGCCCTCCACCATCGCCGCCGAGGACGTCCTCCACGACCTGGGCGCGATCTCGATCATCTCCTCCGACTCCCAGGCCATGGGCCGGATCGGCGAGGTGATCATGCGCACCTGGCAGACCGCCCACGTCATGAAGAAGAGACGCGGCGCCCTGCCCGGGGACGGCCGCGCCGACAACCACCGCGCGCGCCGCTACGTCGCCAAGTACACGATCAACCCGGCCGTCGCCCAGGGCATGGACCACCTCATCGGCTCCGTCGAACCGGGGAAGCTCGCGGACCTGGTCCTCTGGGAGCCCGCCTTCTTCGGGGTCAAGCCGCTCACCGTCCTCAAGGGCGGCCAGATCGCGTACGCGCAGATGGGCGACGCCAACGCCTCCATCCCCACCCCCCAACCCGTCCTTCCCCGGCCGATGTTCGGCGCGCTCGGCAGGGCGGCGGCGGCCGGATCGGTCAACTTCGTCGCGCGGGCGGCGATCGAGGACGACCTGCCGACGAGACTCGGTCTGCACAAGGAGTTCGCCGCCATCGGCTCCACCCGGCGCGTCACCAAGGCCGACATGCGGGAGAACGACGCCCTGCCCCGGGTCGAGGTCGACGCCGACACCTTCACGGTGACCATCGACGGCGAGGCGGTCGAACCCGCCCCGGCCGCCGAACTGCCCATGGCCCAGCGCTACTTCCTCTTCTGACGGCGCCGCCCCGATGACACGCTCCGCACTCCTCGTGCTCGCCGACGGGCGCTTCCCCGCCGGCGGGCACGCCCACTCCGGCGGCGCCGAGGCCGCCGTCCGGGCCGGCCGCGTCAAGGACGCCGCCGGACTCGAGTCCTTCTGCCGGGGCCGGCTGCACACCACCGGCCTCACCTCCGCCGCGCTCGCCGCCGGAGCCGCCTGCGGACTCGACCCGGACGATCTCGACGCGGCCGCAGACGCCCGCACGCCCTCACCCGCCCTGCGCGCCGCCGCCCGCAGGCTCGGCCGCCAGATGATGCGGGCGGCCCGCTCCACCTGGCCGGACCCCCGGCTCGACGCGCTCGCCGCCCGGTTCCCGCGCGGCGCCCACCAGCCCGTCGTGCTCGGCACCACCGCCCTCGCCGCCGGCCTCGGCCCCGAGGACGCCGCGTACTGCGTCGCGTACGAGACGGTCGGCGGCCCCGCCACCGCCGTCGTGCGGCTCCTCGGCCTCGACCCCTACCGCGCCACCGCCGTCCTCGCCCGCCTCGCACCGGAGATGGACCAGGTGGCCGAGCGTGCGGCGGCGGCGGCCCGGCAGGGCATCGACGCCCTGCCCGCGGCCTCCGCACCACTCCTCGACCTCACGGCCGAGCAGCACGCGGCCTGGCCGGTCCGCCTCTTCGCCTCCTGACCCCCCTTCCGCCCCACGAACCACGGGAGCCACTCCATGCACCTCGGACACGAGCACGACCACCACGGCGCCGTCTCCGCCGACGCCCACCGCCCCGACGGGACCCGCCGCGCGCTCCGCATCGGGCTCGGCGGACCGGTCGGCTCCGGCAAGACCGCCACCGTCGCCGCCCTCTGCCGGGTCCTGCGCGACACGCTCTCCCTCGCCGTCGTCACCAACGACATCTACACCCGCGAGGACGCCGAGTTCCTGCTCCGCAACGCCGTCCTGCCGCCCGAGCGCATCCAGGCCGTGGAGACCGGCGCCTGCCCGCACACCGCCATCCGCGACGACATCTCCGCCAACCTCGAAGCCGTCGAGGAACTGGAGGACGCGGTGGGCCCGCTCGACCTCATCCTCGTCGAGTCCGGCGGCGACAACCTCACCGCCACCTTCTCCAAGGGGCTCGTCGACGCCCAGATCTTCGTCATCGACGTGGCCGGCGGCGACGACATCCCCCGCAAGGGCGGCCCCGGCGTCACCACCGCCGACCTCCTCGTCGTCAACAAGACCGACCTCGCCCCCTACGTGGGCTCTGACCTGGAGCGGATGGCCCGCGACGCCAAGGAGCAGCGCGGCGAACTGCCCGTCGCCTTCACCTCCCTGCGCGCCGAGAACGGCGTCGGCCCGGTCGCCGACTGGGTCAGGGCCCAGCTCGGGGCATGGACCGCGTGAGCCTGCGCGCCACTGCCCGGATCACCGCCGACGCCGACGGCGGGCTGCCCCTCCTGGTGAGCGACGGGCCGCTCGCCCTGCGCCGCACCAGGGCCGCGGGACCGTACACCCGGGTCACCGTCGTCGGGGCGATGAGCGCCCCGCTCGGCGGTGACCGGCTCGCGATCGAGACGGAGGTACGGGACGGGGCCCGGCTCCTGGTCGACTCGGCCGCAGCCACCCTCGCCCTGCCGGGCAGGAGCGCCGAGCCCGCCGCGTACGACGTCCGGATCACCGTCGGCGAGGAGGGCGTGCTGCGCTGGCTGCCCGAACAGCTGGTCTCCGTGCACGGCTCGGACCTGCGGATGCGTACGGTCGTCGAACTCGCCGCCACGGCGCGGCTTGTCCTCCGCGAGGAGCAGATCCTCGGCCGGCACGGCGAACCGCCCGGCACCCTCGCCACCCGCCTCACCGTCCGCCGGGCCGGGCGCCCCCTCCTCGACCAGGAGCTGGCCTTCGGGCCGGGCGCCCCCGGCGGCTGGGACGGCGGCGCGGTCCTCGGCGGGCACCGGGCCACCGGTCAACTCCTCGTCGTCGAACCGGCGTTCGCCGAGAAGCCGGTGGAGACGCGGCTGCTCGGCGAGCACGCCGCCCTCACCCCGCTCGCGGGACCGGCGGCCCTCGTCACCGTGGTCGCCCCGGACGCGCTCACGGTGCGACGGCTGCTCGACACGGCCCTCGCCGAACTCGCCCCGTTCTGAGACGGGACCCGCACCGCTCCACGAGGTCACCGCTCAGCGGTACACCGTTCACCGGTTATTGGTTCGGCAAAGAAACACGTGTACGCCCTTTCGTCGGAAGCCGCCGTGACGGAAGGATCTCCCGGACAGCCAACACACGGCGCCGCCACGGGGGGTGGCGCCCCCACAGGGGGTAGGACACGTGAGACGTACGGCAGTGCTCGGCTCGGCCGGCACTCTGATAGCGGGCACGCTCGTCGCGGGCGCGCTCGCGGCCCCGGCGGCGAACGCCGACAGCGCCCGTCACCTGCGCGACGCCGAGTCGATCGGCGTCACCGTCGCCGCGGCGCGGGCCGCGCGGGCGGGCATCGACTGGAAGGACTGTCCGGCCGACTGGGGCCTGGAGAAGCCGATCCAGTGCGGCTGGGTCACCGTCCCCGTCGACTACGCGAAGCCCCACGGCAAGAAGATCAAGATCGCCGTCGACCGGATCGGCTCCACCGGCACCCCCGCCGAGCGCCAGGGCGCGCTCCTCTACAACCCGGGCGGCCCCGGCGGCTCCGGCCTGCGCTTCCCGCGCCGGGTCACCACCGGCAACGCGATCTGGGCGAGCGCCGCCAAGGCCTACGACTTCGTGGGCTTCGACCCGCGCGGCGTCGGCAGGTCCGCCCCCATCTCCTGCGTCGACCCGACCGAGTTCGTCAAGGGCCCCAAGCCCGACCCGGTCCCCGACAGCGAGGCCGACAAGCGCGCGCAGCGCAAGCTCGCCGCCGAGTACGCCAAGGGCTGCGCCGAGAAGAGCGGCGACGTCCTGCCGTACATCAACACCCTCAACACCGCGCGTGACCTGGACGTCGTCCGCGCCGCCCTCGGCGAGAAGAAGCTCAACTTCGTCGGCGTCTCCTACGGCACCTACCTCGGCGCGGTCTACGGCACCCTCTTCCCGACCCACGTCCGCCGCATGGTCCTCGACAGCGTCGTCAACCCGTCGACGCGCAAGATCTGGTACGAGGTCAACCTCGACCAGGACATCGCCTTCGAGGGACGCCTCAAGGACTGGATGACCTGGGTCGCCGAGCACGACGCCACCTACCACCTCGGCGACACCTACGCGGAGGTCCGCCAGCAGTGGACGACCCTGCGCGCCGACGCCAAGAAGGCACCCCTCGGCGGCAAGGTCGGCCCTGCCGAGCTCGTCGGCTTCTTCCAGAACGCCCCCTACTACGACTCCATGTGGGCCCCGGTGGCCGAGGCCTGGAGCGCGTACGCCGCCGGTGACCCGCAGCCGCTGATCGACTCGGCCGCCGCCGACCCCACCGACACGGCCGGCAACGCCGCCTCGGAGAACGGCAACGCCGTCTACACCGCCGTCGAGTGCGCCGACGCCCCCTGGCCCACCAGCTGGAAGACGTGGGACCGGGACAACAGCCGGCTCCACCAGCGGTACCCCTTCATGACCTGGGCCAACGCGTGGATGAACCTCCCCTGCGCCACCTGGTCCACCCCGCGCCAGCGTCCGACCGAGGTGAAGACCGGCAAGGGCCTGCCGCCGGTGCTCATCACCCAGGCCGAGCGCGACGCCGCCACCCCGTACGCCGGAGCCGTCGAACTGCACAAGCGGTTCAAGGGCTCGCGCCTGATCACGGAGAAGGACGCCGGTTCGCACGGCATCACCAACCTGGTCAACCCCTGCCTCAACACCAAGGTCGAGGCCTACCTGCTGACCGGGAAGCTGGACGCCAGGGACCAGACCTGCGCCCCGCACGCCACGCCGCAGCCGTAACGGCGCCGGCGGCCCGGTGAGGGGAGGGGCGACCGCCCCTCCCCTCACCGGACGTCACACCCGTGACGCCAGCCAGGCGTCCTCCGCCGCGTAGTCGAAGAAGTCCACCCCGTACTTCGCGAGCCCCGGGAAGGACTCCCGCCACTCCCGTCCCGCCGCCCGCTCGCCCAGCCAGGCGACCGTCTCCGGCAGCGACTCCGCGTACGAGACCACCGGCCGGTACCCCAACTCCCGCTCCGCCGCCGTCATGTCGTAGACGACGGGACGCGCCGCCGTCCACGGGGTGAGTCCCACGGTGCCCTCGGGCGCCCCGTCGAGCAGCACCGTCTCGCTCTCCACGCCCAGGACCGCGTCGATCGCCGCCCCGATCTCCGCCACGGTCGGCGCCTCCGGGTCGCCCCCGTTCAGCACCCGGCTGCCCGGGTTCGCCGCCGCGAGCCGGACCAGCTCCGCGAGGTTGTCCACGTGCACGGGATGGAAGCGTGAGGCGCCGCCGTACGAGAGGAGGCGCACCGGCCGCCCGTCGAGGGCCCGCTTCACGAACCACAGCTCGCGCGGTCCCGGGCTGTACGGCCCGTGGATCGCGCCCGCGCGCAGCACGGTCGTCGGCAGCGCGTCGCCTGCCGCGAGCAACTCCCGCTCCAGCGCGACCTTCCGCGTGCCGTACGTGCCGTCGCCGGGCGCGACCGTCCGCCACTCCTCCGGAATCGGCACCGGGTAGGCGGGGAAGCCGTCCGGCCGGTCCTGCGTGTCGAAGCTGCGCCCCCGCTCGTCCTCGTAGACGGCGCCGCTCGACACCACCACCGCCGAACCGATCCGGGAGGCGAGCCCGGTCAGCTGCCTGCCGTGCCCGCGGTCGTACGCGACGATGTCGACGAGCACGTCGTACCCGTCGCCCAGCCCCGCCGCGAGCGCGCCCTCCTCGGTCCGGTCGAGCGCCACCGACCGGACCCCGTCCGGCCACCTCCCGTCCCTGCCGCCGCCCCGCGAGGCGGCCGTCACCTCCCAGCCGTCCGCGACGAGGGCCCTCACGGCCGCCCGCCCCACCTGTCCCGACGCACCCAGCACGAACGCGTTTCCCTTGGTCATGGGCGCGACGCTACGGCGCTCCCGCCCCGTGTCCCAGGGGATTGCGCCGTACGCGGATCCGCCCTCAGCGTTCCCGTCGGGGGAACTTCCGCTCGGGTGCCCCGTCCCCGCCCTCCGCCTCCGCGGCCTTCACATCGGCCGCGTAGTCGTCCACGTACTCCTGCCCGGAGAGCCGCAGGATCTCGTACATGATCTCGTCCGTCACCGCGCGGACCACCGTCCGCTCGCCCGCCGACCCCGCGAACCGGGAGAAGTCCAGCGGCGCCCCGAACCGGATGGTGACCCGGCGGATCCTCGGCACCACCTTCCCGGGCGGCTGGATCTCGAAGGTCCCCACCATCGCGCAGGGCACCACCGGCACCCCGGCCGTCAGGGCCATCACCGCCACCCCCACCTTCCCCTTGTAGAGCCGGCCGTCGTGCGACCGCGTCCCCTCCGGGTAGATGCCGAGCAGCTCGCCCTTCGACAGCACCCCGAGCCCCTCGCGGATCGCCGCCTTCCCGGCCTCCTTGCCCGAGCGGTCGACCGGGATCTGCCCGGCGGCCCGGAAGAACGCGGCCGTCAGCCGGCCCTTGATCCCGGGGCCGGTGAAGTACTCCTGCTTCGCGAGGAACGTGATCCGCCGGTCGAGCACGACCGGCATCAGGAAGTGGTCGGAGAAGGAGAGGTGATTGCCCGCGACGATCGCCGCGCCCTCCTCCGGGATGTGCTCCAGACCCTCGATCCGCGGCCGGAACAGCAGCTTCAGGAGCGGTCCGAGCAGTACGTACTTCATCAGGTGGTAGAACACCCGCGGCCCCCGTTCGTCGTCCGTCAAGCCCGTTGTATCCGTGCGCGGGCCCGTGGTCCACTGGTGGGGGAGCGTCATCATGACCGGCGAGCGCGGAGTCAGGCGTCCCGGCCGCGTCCTCACCGCGCTGTTGTGCGCGCTGACGGCGGCCGGGTTGTACGGCTGCTCCGACCCGGGCCGGCCGGAACCGGCCCCGACGCCGACTCCCGCACCCGCCACCCCGAGCGTTCCCGTTCCCACCACCCCTCTGCCCACGACGCCCGCGCCCACTCCTCCCGCGCGCTCGCCCTTCACCGGGCTGCCCGCCCGCCCCGCGCCGGTCCTCGCCGTCAAGATCGACAACGTGGGGCCCGCCCGGCCGCACACCGGCCTCGGCGCCGCCGACCTGATCTACGTCGAACAGGTCGAGGCCGGCCAGACCCGGCTCCTCGCCGTCTACTCCTCCCGGCTGCCGGATCGCGTCGGACCCGTCCGCAGCGCCCGCGAGTCCGACATCGAGCTGCTCACCCAGTTCGGCGACCCGGCGCTCGCCTACTCCGGCTCCCAGACCGCCCTGAAACCGCTGCTCAGGGCGGCGCCCCTGCACGCCCTGCCGCAGGAGGACGCCCCCAGGGCCTTCGTCCGCAGCGCCGCCCGCGCAGCGCCCCACAACCTGTACCTGCTCCCCGGACGGGCCCTCGCGGCGGCCCCGGGCACCGGACCCGCCCAGGACATCGGCTTCCGCTTCGGGCCCGCCCCCGAGGGCGGCGTCCCGGTCCGTGAGCGCACGGTCCGCTACCCCGCCGCCCGGTACGCCTTCACCTGGTCCGCCCCGGACAAGGCCTGGCGGGTCGCCATGGACGGACGGCCCGCCCGCACCACCGACGCCGGGCCGCTGAAGCCCGCGACCGTCGTGATCCAGTACGTCGACATCCGCTCCTCGCGCTTCCGCGACTTCCTCGGCAGCGTCTCGCCGTACACCGAGAGCGTCGGCAGCGGCACCGCGGTCGTCCTGCGCGACGGGCGCGCCCACGAGGCGCGCTGGTCCCGGCCGGCCGCGAAGGAGGGCACCGCGTTCACGACCCCGGGCGGAGCGCCGCTGGCCTTCGCGCCGGGGCAGGTCTGGGTGGTGCTGGCGCCACGGCCCTAGGGCCGTGGCGCCGGCGGGTCCGTGCGGGGCTCAGGGGCGCGCGGCGCCCGGGCCCGTCGGTGGGCGGCGGCGCGGGCCGGCGGGGGCGGCGCTGTCCGAGGCGGCCATGCCGATCGTCACCACCCCGAGCACGATCCAGCCGAACCAGAGCCAGCCGCTGCTGCCGAGCGCCACCGTGTACGCCGTCGTCATCACCAGCGCGGCGAAGGTGAGCACCGCCATCGTCTTCGTGGGACCGGACATCAGTCCGCCCTCCTCCCGACCGACCTCGCGGAAGCCGTCCAGCCCATCGTGACCCCCCGAGGGGGGCGCGCGCTACTCCCAGGACACTCCGGCGTGCGCCGGAACGCGAACCGGGCCCCGCGCCGTGATCGGCGCGGGGCCCGGAAGGGGCGCGTGGAGCGTCACCTGCTCCCGGTGCGGAGCGAGGCCAGGTACGCGTTGTACGCCTCCAGCTCCTTGTCGCCGTCCCGGTCGGCGGCCCGGTCCATGCGGACCGCCTGCCGCTGCTCGGAGTGGTACCACTGGTAGACCAGCGCGATCAGCACCAGCACGGACGGGATCTCGCTGAACGCCCAGGCGATGCCGCCCGCCGCGTTCTGATCGGTGAGCGCGTCGATCCCCAGCGACGCCGGCGGGTTCGCGTACGTCTGCACCATCGGCTCCGACGCCATCATCAGGGCGATGCCGAAGAAGGCGTGGAACGGCATGCCCGCGAACAGCTCCAGCATCCGCATCACGTACCCCGGCCGGTGCGGGCCCGGGTCCACCCCCATGATCGGCCAGAAGAAGACGACGCCCACCATCAGGAAGTGGACCATCATCCCGATGTGGCCGGGCTTCGAACCCATCAGGAAGTCGAAGAGCGGCGTGAAGTAGAGCGCGTACAGGCTCGCGATGAACATCGGGATCGTGAAGCCGGGGTGCGTGATCACCTTCATGTACCGGCTGTGCAGCAGCTTCAGGAGCAGCTCGCGCGGCCCGGTCGAGCCCCGGCCCGCCACCGGCAGCGCCCGCAGCGCCAGCGTGATCGGCGCGCCGAGCAGCAGCAGGATCGGCGACAGCATGGAGATCACCATGTGCTGCACCATGTGCACGCTGAACATGACCATGCCGTAGTCGTTGAGCTTGGTGCACATGACGAGCGCGATGGTCAGCACGCCGACCGTGAAGAACACCGTCCGGCTCACCGGCCACGCGTCGCCGCGCCGCCGCAGCCGCGCCACGCCCCAGCCGTAGAGACCGAGCGCCGTGAGGCAGCCGATCAGGAAGAAGAGGTCGGGAGAGAACTCCAGACCCCGCCCCAGCGTGAACGGCGGCAGATCCGTGGTCATGCCGTGCCCGCTGTGATCCATCGTGTGCACTCCTGGAGCCCGATTCGCGCTTGTTGTCCGCACCAGACTAGAACCGCCCCCGGCCGCGATCGCGACCGGGGGCGGGTGTCAGGCGACCGGGTGCGTCAGAGCACGCACTCGGCCTCGGCGTAGCGGTCGGCCGGGACCGTCTTGAGGGTCTCCACGGCCTCGGCCAGCGGGACCATCTCGATGTCCGTGCCGCGCAGCGCCGTCAGCATGCCGAACTGGCCGCGGTGCGCCGCCTCGACCGCGTGCCAGCCGAAGCGGGTGGCGAGGACGCGGTCGTACGCGGTCGGCGTGCCGCCGCGCTGGACGTGGCCGAGGATGACCGGGCGGGCCTCCTTGCCGAGCCGGCGCTCCAGCTCCACGGAGAGCTGGTTGGCGACGCCGGTGAAGCGCTCGTGGCCGTAGATGTCGGTGCCGGCGGTCTTGAACTCCATCGAGCCCTCGCGCGGCTTCGCGCCCTCGGCGACCACGACGATCGCGAAGCGCTTGCCGTCCTCGAAGCGGGCGCCGACCCGGGCGGTCAGCTCGTCCATGTCGAAGGGGCGCTCCGGGACGACGACGGCGTGCGCGCCGGCGGCCATGCCGGAGTGCAGCGCTATCCAGCCGGTGTGACGGCCCATGACCTCGACGACGAGGACCCGCTGGTGGGACTCGGCGGTGGTCTTCAGCCGGTCGAGGGCCTCGGTGGCGACGGTCACGGCCGTGTCGAAGCCGAAGGTGACGTCGGTGGAGGCGATGTCGTTGTCGATGGTCTTCGGGACGCCGACGATCGGGAGACCCGCCTCGGAGAGCAGGTTCGCCGCCTTCAGGGTGCCCTCGCCGCCGATCGGGATGATCGCGTCGAGTCCCAGGTCGGCCACGTGGCCGCGGGCGCGCTCGACGCCGTCGACCAGGTGCGCGGGCTGGACCCGCGAGGAGCCGAGGATGGTGCCGCCCCGGGCCAGGATGCCGCCGACCGCCTCGAGATCGAGCTTGCGGTAGTCGCACTCCAGGAGGCCCTTCCACCCGTCGAGGAAGCCGATGACCTCGTCGCCGTGGTCGACGACGGCGCGGTGCACGACGGAACGGATGACAGCGTTCAGACCGGGGCAGTCTCCGCCGGAGGTGAGCACGCCAATGCGCATAGCCCAAAAACCTTTGCAACGTGGGCCGACTCCCGGACCACGTCGTCCGGCTGGATCCCCGCCACCCTATCGGTGCAGGGTGGCGGGGCCGAACCGGATGTCCGCACAGTGGACAACGTACGTTCGTACGAGGGACCAACGGCGGTGCGTGTGTTGCCTCAGGCGGGCTGCGTGGCGGACGCGATGCGCTCGGCGCGCAGCGCCTCGTACCAGCGGTCGTCGGTCGGCGGCAGCGCGTTCACGTCGAGGGCCAGCTTCAGGAGCAGGTCCGCGATCTGCGGGTTGCGGGCCATGACGGGGCCGTGCATGTACGTACCGAAGACGGTGTCGTTGTACGCGCCCTCGGTGCCGTCGCCGGTGCCGTTGCCTTTGCCGAGGACGGTCCGGGCGAACGGCCGGGCCGTCGGGCCGAGATGGGTGATGCCCTGGTGGTTCTCGAAGCCCGTCAGCTGGGGCAGGCCGAGCCGCGGGTCGATGTCCGCGAGGACGTCGCCGACGCACCGCTCGCCCTCGCCGCGGGTCGAGATCACGTCGATGAGGCCGAGGCCGGCCTCCCGCTCGCCGAGGTCGTTGATGAACTCGTGGCCCAGGATCTGGTAGCCGGCGCAGACCGAGAAGATGATCGCGCCGTTGGAGGCGGCGCGGCTCAGGCCGCCGTCCCGCCGCAGCCGCTCGGCCGCGAGCCGCTGCGGACGGTCCTCACCGCCACCGATCAGGTAGATGTCGCCCGAGGTGGGGATCGGCTGGTCGCTGCGGACGTCGACGCGCTCGACGTTGAGTCCGCGCTGGGTGGCGCGGCGCTCGACGACGAGGACGTTGCCCTGGTCGCCGTAGGTGCTGAGCAGGTCCGGGTAGACCCAGACCAGGCGCAGGCTGCTGTCACTCATGCTGCATGTCCTCTACGGGTCAGTTGCCGACGCGGCGGCGGACGTCCTGGAAGGCGGTGTAGTTGGCGATCAGCTCGATCTGCCCGGGCGGGGCCATCGCGACGGCCTCGTCCAGCGTCTCGCAGACGCGGAAGTCCACACCCGCGACCTCCAGGCGGACCGCGAGGTCGAGCCGGCGGTCGCCGATCACCATGATCGGGTGGCCGGCGAGCCGGCCGTAGTCCACGTCCCACAGCCAGGAGGTGTCCGTGCCGTCGGCGCCGCGCGCGTTGACGGAGAGGATCACCGGGGCGGGCGGCCCGTCGATGAGGGAGAACGTCTCCAGCCAGCCGGCCGGGTTCTTCGCGAGCAGCAGGCGCAGCTCACGGCCCTGGAAGGAGACCACGTCGTAGCGTCCGGCGACGGCCTGCACCGCGTACATGCGCTCCAGGGCCACCTGCGGCGGCACTCCGAAGACGGCGGCGACGGCGGCCGAGGTGGCGGCGTTCGCCTTGTTGGCGCGGCCGGGCAGCTGGAGCCGGATCGGCCAGGCCGAGCCGTGCGGGTCGAGGACGTGGTCGCCGCTGAGCGCCCAGCTCGGCGCGGGACGGCGGAAGCCGCACTCGCCGCAGAACCAGTCGTCGCCCGGACGCTGCATCACACCGCCGCAGGCGGGGCACGACCAGGCGTCGTCCTTCCACTCCTGGCCGGCGGCCACCCACACCACGTTGGGGGAGGAGGAGGCGGCCCACACGATGAGCGGGTCGTCGGCGTTGGCGACGACGACGGCCTTCGTGCCGTTGAGCCCCTCGCGCCACTTCTCGGCGAGCATCCGGGTCTCGGCGGCGCGGTCGAGCTGGTCGCGGGAGAGGTTGAGCAGCGCGATGACCTTGGGCGTGGTGTCACGGGCGACTCCGGCGAGGTACTTCTCGTCGACCTCGATCACGCCGTACTTGGAGTCCGAGCCGCCGGCCAGCGCCGAGGTGATGCCGGCGGGCATGTTGGCGCCGAGCGCGTTCGAGACGACGGGGCCGGCGGCGCGCAGGGCCTCCGCGATCAGCCGGGTCGTCGTCGTCTTGCCGTTGGTCGCCGACACCAGGACGACGTCCAGATGCTGCGCGAGCCGGCCGAGCAGGTCGGGGTCGAGCTTCAGCGCCACCTTGCCGCCGATCACCGATCCGCTTCCGCGACCCGCCGCCCGCGACACCGCGGCCGCGGCCCTGCCCGCCGTCACGGCCAGCTTGGCGCGCGGCGACAGCGGCTCTGGATTACCGGGGTGTCCTGACATCGTTCTTGTTCCTCCTTGCGTCGGTCCGGGCTCAGCCTATCGAGATCCGGCCAGGAGCCCGAACAGCGGCACCGCCGAGCGGTCGGGCGAAACAGCCTGGTCACAGCGGACCGTACCCTTACGCCCATGCGAAACCGCCCCATCCCCGGCAGTTCCGGCCTCGTCCGAGCGATGACTCCGCTCGGCGACCCCGTGCTGCACAGCCCCTGCGCGCCCGTCACCGACTTCGGCCCCGAACTGGCCCGGCTCGTCGAGGACATGTTCGCCACGATGTACGCGGCGAACGGTGTGGGCCTGGCGGCCAACCAGGTGGGCGTGGGCCTGCGCGTCTTCGTGTACGACTGCCCGGACGACGAGGAGGTCCGTCACCTGGGCCATGTGGTGAACCCGCGCCTGGTGGAGGCGGACGGAGACGTGGTCCGGGGCCCCGAGGGCTGTCTCTCGCTGCCGGGTCTGGAGGCGCCGACGCCCCGGTACGACCGCGCGGTGGTCGAGGGCGTGCGGACGGACGGCACTCCGGTACGGGTCGAGGGCACGGGTTTCTTCGCCCGCTGCCTCCAGCACGAGGCGGACCATCTGGAGGGCCGGGTCTACGCGGACCGGGTCACGGGGTGGCGGAAGTCACGTCTGATGCGCGCGATCCGCAAGCAGCCGTGGGGGAGTGGCGCCGGGGTGCTGGAGGGCTGAGGGCCGCCTCCGGACCCTCGGGCCGGGGGCGGACGCGCGTCAGAACCCCGGTCCGCCGGGGAGGTCGGAGGCCTGGGCGAGCCGGCCCCACAGGAGGTCCGCCAGGGCCCGGACGAGTTCGTCGCGGGAGCAGGGGCGTTCGCCGAGCCACCAGTCGCCGGCCGCGTGCATCATGCCGACGATGCCGTGTCCCCAGATCCGGGCCTGCGCCTGGGCGGCGGGGCCCAGGTCGACGCGTTCGGCGATGACCTGGCCGAGCTCCTCGCCCATTCTGCGGAGCAGCGGGGCCGAGTGGCGGCCGACGTCGAAGCCCTGCTCGTTCTGGTGCGACTCCTCGGCGGGGTGCATGAGGAAGCGGTAGACCTGGGGCATCGCCTCGATCGAGGCGAGGTAGGTGTCGAGGGTGGCCTCGACGCGGTGGCGCCGGTCGGAGGGCGCGTCGAGCGCGGCCCGCAGGGCGGCGAGGAGGGCGTCGGTGTGCCGGATGGCGAGGGCGCGGTAGAGACCGCCCTTGTCGCCGAAGTGGCGGTAGAGGATCGGCTTGGTGATGCCGGCCTCGGCCGCGATCGCGTTCATGGACGCCTTGGGGCCGTCACGGAGCACGACCCGGTCCGCCGCCTCCAGCAGTTCGCGCCGCCGCTGCTCGGCGGGCTTCTGCTGGTCGGTGGTCCGGTGTGCGATGTCCATAAGCGTGTCTCCCCGCCCGTGCGATTCCGTGAGGCTGTCGCAACGTAACACCCGGCCGGTGTCCGGTGCCGGTCGGGCCGAACCGCTTCCCCGCAGGTTGACAGCCTGTACCCACCGGTAACAGACTGCTGTTACCGCAAGTAACGTACAGCTGGGAGGGAAAATGGGCGAGTTCACGCTCGAACTCAACGATGACCAGAAGCAGGTCCGCGACTGGCTCCACGGCTTCGCCGCCGATGTGATGCGCCCCGCGGCCGCCGAATGGGACGAGCGTGAGGAGACTCCCTGGCCGATCATCCAGGAAGCCGCCAAGCTCGGCATCTATTCCCTCGACTTCTACGCCCAGCAGTTCTTCGACCCGACCGGCCTGGGCATCCCCATGGCGATGGAGGAGCTCTTCTGGGGCGACGCCGGCATCGCCCTCTCCATCGTCGGCACCGGCCTCGCCGCCGTCGGCGTCCTCGCCAACGGCACCGAGGAGCAGATCGGCACCTGGGTCCCGCAGATGTACGGCGACGCGAACGACGTCAAGGTCGCCGCGTTCTGCTCCTCCGAGCCCGACGCCGGCTCGGACGTCGCCTCCATGCGCACCCGCGCCGTCTACGACGGGGCCACGGACGAATGGGTCCTCAACGGCACCAAGACCTGGGCGACCAACGGCGGCATCGCCAACGTCCACGTCGTCGTCGCCGTCGTCGACGCGGAGCTCGGCTCCAGGGGCCACGCCTCCTTCATCGTCCCGCCGAACACCCCCGGCCTCTCCCAGGGCCAGAAGTTCCAGAAGCACGGCATCCGCGCCTCCCACACCGCCGAGGTCGTCCTGGAGGACGTCCGGATACCCGGCCACTGCCTCCTCGGCGGCAAGGAGAAGCTCGACGAGCGCCTGGCCCGCAGCCGTGAGAAGGCCCGGGCGGGGGGTGGCGTGGGGGCACCCCCGGCCGAAGGCTGGGGGAGCGGGAAGAACGCGGCCATGGCCACCTTCGAGGCCTCGCGCCCGGCGGTCGGCGCCATGGCCGTCGGCACCGCCCGCGCCGCGTACGAGGTCGCCCTCGACTACGCGAAGACCCGCGTCCAGTTCGGCCGCCCGATCATCGAGAACCAGGGCGTCGCCTTCCAGCTCGCCGACATGGCCACCCAGATCGACGCGGCCCGCCTCCTCGTCTGGCGCGCCTCCTGGATGGCCACGGCGGGCAAGCCCTTCACCGCGGCGGAGGGCTCCATGTCCAAGCTGTACGCGAGCGAGGTGGCCAAGCAGGTCACGGCCCAGGCGATCCAGATCCTCGGCGGCAACGGCTACACCCGCGAGTACCCGGTGGAGCGCATGCACCGCGACGCGGCCATCTACACGATTTTCGAAGGCACGAGCGAGATCCAGCGCATGGTGATCAGCCGGGCGATCGCGAAGTAGTCCGGCCGGTCGGGCCGGGGCGCCGGCGAGGAGCGCGGCCGGGACGGTACGGAAGAGGCCCGCAACGGTACGGTGCGGGCCTGATCGGGTTCGGCGGCGTCCGCGGCTCAGGCGGCGAGTTCCTGCTCGGCCTGCACCGCGTCGGTCCAGGCGGCGACGAGCACCTGGTAGATCCGCTGCTCGTCCGCGGTCAGCGGACGCCGCTCCTCTCCGGCGCGCACCCACAGGGTGCGGATCGCGTCGTTCAGGGCGGTGGGGCCGGGGGTCCCTCTGTGCGGGTCGGTGTCGGACATGGCACCCAGCCTAGGCGCTGGGTACGACAGACCCCGCCTCCCGCGGACGTGGGGTCCGCCACGCCACCCCGTCGGCCTCCGGCGTCCGGGCCGCGGGCGCCCCACGCTGTGGCCACTGTCACACCACGCAGAACTCGTTGCCCTCCGGGTCCTGGAGGACCACCGCGTAGTAGTCCATGCCGTTCGGCTCGTCCATCGCGTACAGGATCGTCGCGCCGAGCGCCGTCAGGCGGGCCACCTCGCCGTCCACCCGCTCGCGGCGCAGCGCGAGAGGGACCGCGCGGCCGCCGCCGACCTTGAGGTCGAGGTGGACGCGGTTCTTGGCGGTCTTCGGCTCCGGGACGCGCTGGAACCAGACCCGGGGGCCCACCCCCTTCGGGTCCACGATGGACTCGGGCAGCTCCCCGGCGTCCTCGCCGAGCTCCTCCTCGGGGACGCCGATCGCCTCCCAGTACGCCCGCCAGCTGGCATGGCCCTCGGGCGGCGGATCGGGGACGTACCGCAGGGCCACCAGCCAGAACGGCACGAGGCGTTGGGGGTCGGCGCAGTCGATGGTCAGTTGCAGCGTGAGCTCGGGGCGTTCCATGCGGCGAGCCTCCCAGACGCCACCGACAGTCGACCGGTTCGAGCCAACGAGCCAGATTCGGACCGCCGTTCGGACATCCCTACCCGTGAGTCACCACCTGGGGGACAATCACCCGGCAGGTGACGATCGAGGGGAGCCGTTCATGGCCATCACCACCGGTACCGAAGCGCCCGAACTCGCGGGACTCCCACTGCTCGGCTCCATGTTCGACCTGAAGAGCGACTCCCTGGGAACCTTCCTGCGCGCCCGGCGCGAGCACGGCGACGTCGTACGGATCACGGCGGGACCGCCCGGCATCCGCGCCACCGTCTACGGCGTCTTCTCCGCCGAGGGCGCTCAGCAGGTCCTCGCCGGAGAATCGGCCAACTTCCGCAAGGACAACGCCTTCTACCAGGAGATCCGCGAGTCCTTCGGCAACGGCCTGCTCACCAGCCAGGACGAGGACTACCTCCGCCAGCGCCGGCTCGTCCAGCCCCTCTTCACCCGCCGCCGCGTCGACGGCTACGCCTCCGCCGTCGCCGCCGAGATCACCACCCTCACCCAGGAGTGGCGGGACTCCGGCGCCGAATCCGTCGACGTCCTCCAGGAGATGACCCGCTTCGCCCTGCGCGCCGTCGCCCGCATCCTCTTCGGCACCGACGTCGACGCCGCCGTGAGGATCGTGGAGGAGAACTTCCCCGAGGTCGGCGCCTACGTCCTGCGCCGCGGCTACTCCCCGCTCAACGTCCCCCGCGACTGGCCGACCCCCGCCAACCGCCGGGCCGCGAACGTCCACCAGGCGCTGTACGAGGTCTGCGACCGCATCATTGCCGAGCGCCGCGGCTCCGGCGCCGCCCCCGGCGACGGCCAGGACCTCCTGACCCTCCTCGTCGAGGCGGAGAGCGCCGAGGACGGCAGCTTCGACGCGACCGAGCTGCGGGAGCAGGTGCTCGTCTTCCTGCTCGCCGGCCACGAGACGACCGCCACGTCCCTCGGCTTCGCCCTCCACCTCCTGGCCCTCCACCCGGAGCAGCGGAAGCGGGCCCACGAGGAGGTCGACCGGGTGCTCGCCGGCCGTACCCCCGGCGCCGCCGACCTCGACGCCCTGCCGTACGTCACCCGGGTCCTCAAGGAGGCCATGCGGCTCTTCCCGGCCGCGCCGGTCATCGGGCGCCGGGCCGTCGCCGCCACCGAGGTCGGCGGCGTGACCATCCCGGCGGGCGCGGACGTCATCGTCGCCCCCTGGGTCACCCACCGCCACCCCGCCTACTGGGAGGACGCCGAGCGCTTCGACCCGGAGCGCTTCACGCCCGAGGCGGAGGCCGCCCGGCCGCGTTACGCCTGGTTCCCCTTCGGCGGCGGCCCGCGCGCCTGCATCGGCCAGCACTTCTCGATGCTGGAGTCGGTGATCGCCCTGGCGATGATCCTCCAGCGGTACGACGTCGAGGCCGTCGACAAGGAGGTGCCCGTCGCACCGGCGATCACCCTCCAGGCGGCCGGTCCGGCGCGCTGCCGGCTCACGCCCAGGACGGTCTAGGGGGTCGGCTCCCGGCGGCCCTACCGCCGGGTCGCCACCACCACCGTCGCCCACCACTCGTCCGAGGTCAGCACCTCGGCGACCAGCAGGCCTCCCGAGACCTCCGCGACGGCCGCCGCGGCCCGATCGGCCTGCCGCTCGCTCGTCTCCACGAGCAGGTGACCGCCCGGCGCCAGCCACTCCGGCGCCTCGGCGGCGACCCGCCGCAGCACGTCGAGACCGTCCACGCCGCCGTCGAGCGTGACGAGCGGCTCGTGGTCCCGCGCCTCGGAGGGCAGCAGGCCGACCTCGCCGGTCGGCACGTACGGCACGTTGGCGACGAGCACCTCGACCCGGCCCCGCAGCCCGCCGGGGAGCGGGGCGAAGAGGTCGCCCTCGTACACCCGGCCGCCGCGCGGCTCGACGTTCCGGCGGGCGCACCGCACCGCCGCCGGCTCGATGTCCGAGGCGTGCACCCGCGCGCCCCCGACCCGGTCGAGCAGCACCGCGCCGGCCGCGCCGGAGCCGCAGCACAGGTCGACGCAGACGGCTCCCGGCCGGGCCAGCCCCACCGCGTGCCCGACGAGGAACTCCGTACGCCGCCGGGGCACGAACACCCCGCCGTCGACCTCGATCCGCAGCCCGGCGAAGTCGGCCCAGCCCACGACGTGCTCAAGGGGGAGGCCCGAGGCCCGCCGCTCGACCATCAGGTCCAGTTCGGCGGGCCCGGCGGCCGAGGCGAGCAGCATCGCCGCCTCCTCCTCGGCGAAGACGCAGCCGGCGGCCCGCAGCCGTTCGACGACGCCCGAGTCAGACAAGCTGGGCCTCGATGGCCGCGACGATCTCGGGGGCGTCGGGCTCGGTGCGCGGACGGAAGCGGGTGACCTGTCCGTCGCGGCCGATCAGGAACTTCTCGAAGTTCCACTGGACGTCACCGGCCTCGCCCTCGGCGTCGGCGACCTTCACCAGCTCCGCGTAGAGCGGGTGGCGGGCGTCGCCGTTGACGTCGGTCTTCTCCAGGAGCGGGAAGGACACGCCGTACGTCGTCGCGCAGAAGGTCCGGATCTCCTCCGCGCTGCCGGGCTCCTGGCCCGCGAACTGGTTGCAGGGCACGCCGAGCACGGTGAGGCCGCGCTCGCCGTACTCCTTCTGCAGCCGCTCCAGACCCTCGTACTGCGGGGTCAGACCGCACTTGGAGGCGACGTTGACCACGAGGACGGCGCCGTCCCGGTAGTCGGCGAGGGAGACCGGCTCGCCGGCCAGGGTCTTCAGGGGAATGTCGTACAGGCTCATGGAGTGCTCCTCGTCGGAATAGGGTTTGATCTCAGCATGGGAGACGAACCACTGGCAATCGCGATCGATTCCTCGGAGGCGGGACCGCGCCTGGTCCGCTGCCGCCTCTGCGGCCGCCCGCTGACGGGCGCGGACTCCCGCCGGACCGGCCTCGGCCCGACCTGCGACGCCAAACTGCACCCGCCGGCCCCGGACATCCGCAGCCGCCGCCACGAGGTCGAGCAGGACACCCTGCCGGGCATCGACCAGGCCCCGTAGGGGCGGTGGGGGAGCCGGTCCGGAACCCGGAGACGCTACCAGCGCGCAAATCGATGGCCCAGCCCTTTCCCTTCCGGCACAGTCGACGCCGATGAGAGGCAAACCCGAGCAACCGGAGTCCTGAACCGTGTCGACCCTGCGCGTCACCGCCGAAGTCCTGACCGTCCATCCGCATCCCAACGCCGACGCCCTGGAACTGGCCCAGGTCGGCCTCTACCGGGCCGTCGTCGCCAAGGGGGCCTACCGGACCGGTGAGGCCGCCGTGTACATCCCCGAGCAGTCCGTGCTGCCCGCAGCGCTCATCGAGGAGCTGGGGCTGACCGGGCGCCTCGCCGGAGGGAAGTCGGACCGGGTCAAGGCGGTGCGGCTGCGCGGCGAGCTGTCGCAGGGGATCGTGTGCCGGCCGGGAGCCCTCGCCGAGGTCGACCTCGCGCGGGCGGCGGCCGAGGGGGCCGACTTCGCGGAGAGGCTCGGGATCGTCAAGTGGGTGCCGCCGATACCGCCGACGATGAGCGGGGACGTGGAGGTCGCGCCCGAACTGCTGCCCTGGGTCGACATCGAGAACCTCCAGCGCTATCCGGGGATCTTCGAGCCCGGCGAGCCCGTCGTCCTGACGGAGAAGCTCCACGGCACGGCCTGTCTGCTGACCTACGGCGCCGAGGACGGGCGGGTCCAGGTCTCCTCGAAGGGTTTCGGGTCGAAGGGCCTCGCCCTCCAGGAGGACCCGCGCAACCTCTACTGGCGCGCCGTCCACGGCCACGGTCTGGCCGCCGTCGCCGAGCGGCTGGCGAAACGTCTCGGCGCCCGCCGCGTCGGGCTCTTCGGCGAGGTGTACGGCTCCGGGGTGCAGGACCTCGCCTACGGCGCCGACGCCCGGTCCGAGACCGTGGGGTACGCGCTCTTCGACGTGTCGGCCGAGATCGACGGCCAGGTCCGCTGGCTGGACCCGGCCGAGGTCCTGGAGGCGGGCGAGGTCCCGCTCGTACCGCGCCTCTACTCCGGCCCGTACGACCTCGACACCGTCCTCGCGCACGCGAGCGGCCGGGAGACCGTCTCCGGCCGGGAGGCCCACCTGCGGGAGGGCGTCGTCATCAGGCCCGCGGTCGAGCGGTACAGCCCGGTCGTCGGCGGCCGGGCCATCGCGAAGGCGGTCAGCCCGGCCTACCTGACCCGCAAGGGCGGCACCGAGTTCGAGTGACCCGGCCGCGGACCGTCCCGGGGGCTCACAGCTTCCGGAACAGGCCCTCCTGGACCACCGAGACCAGGAGCCGGCCCTCGCGGTCGTAGATCCTGCCCCGGGCCAGTCCCCGGCCGCCCGTCGCGATCGGGGACTCCTGGTCGTACAGGAACCACTCGTCCGCCCGGAACGGCCGGTGGAACCACATCGCGTGGTCCAGCGACGCCATGTCGAAACCGCGCGGGCCCCACAGCGGCTCGACCGGGATGCGCACCGCGTCCAGGAGCGTCATGTCCGAGGCGTACGTCAGGGCGCAGGTGTGGACCAGCGGGTCGTCGCCCAGCGGCCCCACGGCCCGCATCCACACCGCGCTGCGCGGGTCCGCGTCCTCGACCTCGTCCTTGCTCCACCGCAGCCGGTCCACGTACCGGATGTCGAACGGCTGCCGCCGGGCCATCCGCTCCAGCGCCTCCGGCAGCGCGCCGAGGTGGTCGCGGATCTCGTCCGCGAGCTTCGGCAGGCTCTCCGGGTCCGTCATGTGCCGCGGCGGCAGCTGGTGCTCGAACCCGGCCTCCTCCGGCAGGTGGAACGAGGCCGTCAGATTGAAGATCGTCCGCCCCTCCTGCACCGCCGTGACCCGGCGGGTCGTGAACGAGCGCCCGTCGCGCACCCGCTCCACCTGGTACACGATCGGCACCCCCGGGCGGCCCGGCCGCAGGAAGTAGGCGTGCAGCGAGTGCACCGGCCGGTCGCCCTCCGTGGTGCGGCCGGCCGCCACCAGGGCCTGCCCGGCGACCTGGCCGCCGAAGACCCGTTGCAGCGACTCCTGCGGGCTGCGCCCGCGGAAGATGTCGACCTCGATCCGCTCCAGGTCGAGCAGGTCGACGAGCCTCTCGGCGGGGTTGGTCACCTTCGTCTCCTCAGAACGTCTCTACAGCTGTCCGACGGACGTCACGCGGAGCACCGCGCGGCCCTCCTCGTCGGAGGCCGCGAGATCCACCTCCGCGCCGATGCCCCAGTCATGGTCGCCGTTCGGGTCGGCGAAGGTCTGGCGGACGCGCCACAGGCCGTGGGCGGCGTCCTCCTCGATGTTCAGCAGCTTCGGGCCGCGCGCGTCCGGACCCGTACCGAGGTCGTCGTACTCGTCCCAGTACGCGTCCATCGCCTCGCCCCACGCGTCCGCGTCCCAGCCGGACTCGCCGTCCAGTTCGCCGAGCGCGGCCACGTTGTCCAGCGCGGCCAGCTCCACCCGGCGGAACATCGCGTTGCGCACGAGGACGCGGAAGGCGCGGGCGTTCGCCGTGACCGGCTTGACCTGGTCGGCCTTCTCCTGGGCCTCCTCGGCCGTCTGGATCTCCGGGTTGGCCAGCTGCTCCCACTCGTCGAGCAGCGAGGAGTCCACCTGGCGCACCATCTCGCCCAGCCAGGCGATCAGGTCCTCCAGGTCCTCGGTCTTCAGGTCGTCCGGGATGGTGTGGTCGAGCGCCTTGTACGCGCTCGCGAGGTAGCGGAGCACGATGCCCTCGGTCCGCGCCAGCTCGTACCAGGAGGTGAACTCGGTGAAGGTCAGGGCCCGTTCGTACATGTCACGGATGACCGACTTCGGCGACACCGGGTGGTCGCCGACCCACGGGTGCGAGGTCCGGTAGACGTTGTACGCGTGCCAGAGCAGCTCCTCCAGCGGCTTCGGGTACGAGATCTCCTGGAGCCGCTCCATCCGCTCCTCGTACTCGACGCCGTCCGCCTTCATCCGCCCGACCGCCTCGCCGCGCGCCTTGTTCTGCATGGCGGCGAGGATCTGGCGCGGGTCGTCGAGCGTCGACTCCACGACCGAGACCATGTCCAGGGCGTACGAGGGGGACTCCGGGTCCAGCAGGTCGAAGGCGGCGAGCGCGAACGTCGACAGGGGCTGGTTGAGCGCGAAGTCCTGCTGGAGGTCGACCGTGAGGCGGATCGTGCGGCCCTCGGCGTCCGGCTCGGCGAGCTGCTCCACCACACCGCCGTCGAGCAGCGAACGGTAGATCGCGATGGCCCGGCGGATGTGCCGCAGCTGGGCCTTGCGCGGCTCGTGGTTGTCCTCCAGGAGCTTGCGCATCGCCTCGAAGGCGTTGCCCGGCCGGGCGATCACCGAGAGGAGCATGATGTTGGTGACCTTGAAGCGGGAGGTGAGCGGCTCCGGCTCGGCGTCGATGAGCCGCTCGAAGGTGGTGTCGCTCCAGGCGACGAAGCCCTCGGGCGCCTTCTTGCGGACCACCTTGCGGCGCTTCTTCGGGTCGTCGCCGGCCTTGGCGAGCGCCTTCTCGTTCTCGATGACGTGCTCGGGGGCCTGGGCGACCACGTAACCGGCGGTGTCGAAGCCGGCCCGGCCGGCCCGGCCCGCGATCTGGTGGAACTCACGGGCACGCAGCGTGCGCACCCGGTTGCCGTCGTACTTGGTGAGGGCCGTGAAGAGCACCGTCCGGATCGGCACGTTCACGCCCACGCCGAGCGTGTCCGTCCCGCAGATCACCTTGAGCAGGCCCGCCTGGGCCAGCTTCTCGACGAGCCGCCGGTACTTCGGCAGCATGCCCGCGTGGTGCACACCGATGCCGTGCCGGACGTAACGCGACAGGTTCTGGCCGAACTTGGTGGTGAAGCGGAAGTTGCCGATCAGCTCGGCGATCCTGTCCTTCTCCTCGCGCGTGCACATGTTGATGCTCATCAGCGACTGCGCGCGCTCCACGGCCTGCGCCTGCGTGAAGTGGACGATGTAGACCGGCGCCTGCCTGGTCTCCAGGAGCTCCGTCAGGGTCTCGGTGATCGGGGTGAGCACGTACTCGTAGGAGAGGGGCACCGGCCGGGTCGCCGAGCGGACCACCGAGGTCGGCTTGCCCGTGCGCCGGGTCAGGTCCTTCTCGAACATCGCCACGTCACCGAGCGTGGCCGACATGAGGACGAACTGTGCCTGGGGGAGTTCCAGGATCGGGATCTGCCAGGCCCAGCCGCGGTCCTGCTCGGCGTAGAAGTGGAACTCGTCCATGACGACCTGGCCGATGTCCGCGTACCTGCCGTCCCGCAGCGCGATCGACGCCAGCACCTCGGCCGTACAGCAGATGATCGGGGCGTCCGCGTTCACGGAGGCGTCGCCGGTCAGCATGCCGACGTTCTCGGTGCCGAAGAGCTTGCACAGGTCGAAGAACTTCTCCGACACCAGCGCCTTGATCGGCGCGGTGTAGAACGTGACCTGGTCGTTCGCGAGCGCGGCGAAGTGCGCAGCCGCCGCGACCAGCGACTTTCCCGAGCCGGTGGGGGTGGACAGGATCACGTTGGCCCCGGAGACGACCTCGATCAGCGCCTCTTCCTGGGCCGGGTAGAGCGTGATGCCCCGGTCCTCGGCCCAGGAGGAGAAGGCCTCGAAGAGGGCGTCGGGGTCGGCGGTCGGCGGCAGCTGATCGATAAGGGTCACGCCCCCATCTTGCCTGGATTCCGTTCGGATGAGGGAACCGGCCATCGGCGGCGAAGATCACGGACGATAGGCTCGTCCGTCGACCGGTCGTCAACTGAGCGCCGGCAGGGGAGAAACGGGGCGGGCCAACCATGATGGGACCGGCACACTCGCTGTCCGGAGCGGCGGCCTGGCTCGGGGTCGGAGCGCTCGCGGCGGCCTACGATCGCCCGATGCCCTGGCCGGTTCTCGTCGTCGGCGCGCTCATCTGCGCGGGCGCGGCGCTCGCCCCCGACCTCGACCACAAGTCCGCGACCATCTCGCGCGCCTTCGGACCGGTCTCCAAGGGCGTCTGCGAGGTCGTCGACAAGGTCTCGTACGCCGTCTACAAGGCGACCCGCTCCACCGCCGACCCGCGCAGGACCGGCGGCCACCGGACCCTCACCCACACCTGGCTCTGGGCGGTCCTGATGGGCGGCGGTGCCTCCTGGGCGGCGGTCGCCGGCGGCCGCTGGGCGGTCCTCGCGATCCTCTTCGTCCACCTCGTCCTCGCCGTGGAGGGCCTGCTGTGGCGGGCCGCCCGGGTCTCCAGCGACGTCCTGGTCTGGCTGCTCGGCGCGACCAGCGCCTGGATCCTGGCCGGCGTCCTCGACAAGCCCGGCAGCGGCTCGGACTGGTTCTTCACCGGCCCCGGCCAGGAGTACCTGTGGCTCGGCCTGCCGATCCTGCTCGGCGCCCTCGTCCACGACATCGGCGACGCCCTGACCGTCTCCGGCTGCCCCATCCTCTGGCCCCTCCCGATCGGCCGTAAGCGCTGGTACCCGATCGGCCCGCCGAAGGCGATGCGCTTCCGGGCCGGCAGCTGGGTCGAGCTGAAGGTCCTGATGCCCGTGTTCATGGTCCTGGGCGGGGTGGGCGGGGCCTCCGCGCTCGGCTTCATCTAGCGGTACGGGGAGGGGGGGGCCCCCGGGGGGGGGGGGGGCCCCCCCCCCCCGGGCACACAGCCGGGGACAAACCACGCCCCGCCCCCCCCCCCCCCCGCCGGGGCGTGCTTGTTTGGGGGGGGGGGGGGGGGGGGGCGGCGGGGGGGGGCCCCCCCCCCCCCCCCCTCCCCGTGTCCCGTCAGCCGTGCCACGACCTCCACAGCGCCGCGTACGCCCCGTCCGCCGCGACCAGCTCCGCGTGACTGCCGAGCTCGCTGATCCGGCCCGACTCGACCACCGCGATCAGATCGGCGTCGTGCGCGGTGTGCAGCCGGTGCGCGATGGCCACGACCGTACGCCCGTCCAGGACCCGGCTGAGCGAGCGCTCCAGGTGACGGGCCGCCCGCGGGTCGAGCAGCGACGTCGCCTCGTCCAGGACCAGGGTGTGCGGGTCCGCGAGGACCAGCCGGGCCAGCGCGATCTGCTGGGCCTGCGCCGGGGTCAGGGACCGGCCGCCCGAGCCGACCTCCGTGTCCAGGCCCTCGTCGAGGCCCCGGGCCCAGACCTCCGCGTCCACCGCCGTCAGCGCCGCCCACAGATCGGTGTCGCTCGCCCCCGCCCTGGCCAGGAGCAGGTTGTCGCGGAGCGATCCCACGAAGACGTGGTGCTCCTGGTTGACCAGGGCCACGTGCTCCCGGATCCGCTCGGCGGGCATCCGCGCCAGCTCGGCGGCGCCGAGCGTCACCGAACCGGTCCGGGGCGCGTAGATGCCCGCGAGGAGCCGGCCGAGGGTGGACTTGCCCGCGCCGGACGGGCCGACCAGGGCGAGCCGGGTGCCGGGCGCCACCTTCAGGGACACCTCGTGCAGCACGTCGACGCCCTCGCGGTAGCCGAACCGGACCTCGTCCGCGCGGACCGCCCGGCCCTCGGGCCGCACCTCCGCGTCGCCCGCCTCCGGCTCGATCTCCCGGACGCCGACCAGCCGGGCCAGCGACACCTGCGCGACCTGGAGCTCGTCGTACCAGCGCAGCACGATCCCGATCGGGTCCACCAGCATCTGCGAGAGCAGCGCACCCGTGGTCAGCTGCCCCACGTCGATCCAGCCCTGGAGGACGAAGACCCCGCCGAGCAGCAGGACGGAGCAGAGGACCGTCACATGGGTGACGTTGACGACCGGGAAGAGCACCGAGCGCAGGAAGAGCGTGTACCGCTCCCACGCGACCCACTCGGAGATCCGCCGGTCCGACAGGGCGATCCGGCGCGCGCCGAGCCGGTGCGACTCGACCGTGCGGCCCGCGTCGACCGTCTCCGCGAGGGCGGCGGCCACCGCCGCGTACCCCGCGGACTCCGAGCGGTACGCGGCCGGCGCCCGCCTGAAGTACCAGCGGCAGCCGACGATCAGCAGCGGCGCCGCGATCAGGGCGGCGAGCGCCAGCGGCGGGGCCGTCACCGCGAGGCCGCCGAGCAGCAGCCCCGCCCACACGACGCCGATCGCCAGCTGCGGCACGGCCTCGCGCATCGCGTTGGAGAGCCGGTCGACGTCCGTCGTGATCCGGGAGAGCAGGTCGCCGGTGCCGGCCCGTTCCAGCACGCCGGGCGGCAGACCGACCGCGCGGACGAGGAAGTCCTCCCGCAGGTCGGCGAGCATCTCCTCACCGAGCATCGCCCCGCGCAGCCGGACGAGCCGCGTGAACACCGTCTGGATCAGCAGCGCGACCGCGAACAGCGCGACCGTCCGCTCCAGACGCAGCTCGCGCGCCCCGGTGGCCAGCTCGTCCACCATCGAGCCGAGCAGGTACGGGCCGGCCATCGAGGCGATCACGGCGACCGCGTTCACCCCGACGAGCAGCGCGAACGCCCGGCGGTGGCGGCGCAGCAGCTCGCGTACGTAGGTGCGGACGGTCGTGTGGGCGGCGACGGGGAGCGTCGTCGCCGTCTTCGGGGCCGCCGGGTCGTACTCCGGTGGCGCCAGGCCGATCATGCCGTTTCCCCTTCCAGTGCTTCGAGTTCGCCGACGCGGGGCGCCGGGGCGGCGAGCTCCTCGTCGGTCTCACGGGTGACGACCGCGCGGTAGCGGGGCTCCCGGGCGAGCAGCTCGCGGTGGGTGCCGACGGCGACCGCCTGGCCCTCGTGGACCAGGACGACCCGGTCGGCGCGGTCCAGGAGCAGCGGCGAGGAGGCGAGGACCACGGTGGTCCTGCCCTCGCGCAGCTCGCCGACGCCCTCGGCGACCCGGGCCTCGGTGTGCGCGTCGACGGCCGAGGTCGGCTCGTCGAGGACGAGCACCTCCGGGTCGGTGACCAGGGACCGGGCGAGCGCGAGCCGCTGGCGCTGGCCGCCGGAGAGCGACCGGCCCCGCTCGGTGATGCGGGTGCGCATCGGATCGCCGTCGGAGTCCACGGACGCCTGCGCCAGCGCGTCGAGGACGTCGTCGCAGCGGGCGGCGGCCAGGGCCCGCCCCGGGAGGACCTCGCCGGAGCGGGGCACGTCGAGCAGCTCGTCCAGCGTGCCCGAGAGCAGGACCGGGTCCTTGTCCTGGACGAGGACGACCGTCCGGGCGGTCTCCAGCGGCAGTTCGTCGAGCGGGACCCCGCCGAGGAGCACCGAGGTGTGGTCCGGGTCCGGTTCGGTCGGATGGCCGCCGAGCCGGTCGGCGAGCCGCCCCGCCACGTCCGGGTCGCCGCAGACGACCGCGGTGAAGCGGCCGGCGGGAGCGAGCAGCCCGGTGAGCGGGTCGTACAGGTCGCCGGTGGCCTTGCGGTCCTCGTCCCCCGCGGTGGTCGTGGTCGTTCGGGTCAGCGCGAGCACCCGGGCGGCCCGCTTCGCGGACGGCCGGGAGAAGGAGAAGGCCATGGCGATCTCCTCGAAGTTCCGCAGCGGGTGGTAGGTCAGGGCCACCGCGCTGTAGACGGTGACCAGCTCGCCGACGGTGATCCGGCCGGCGAGCGCGAGCCGTGCCCCGTGTACGGCCACGACGATGAGCAGGACGCCCGGCAGCACGACCTGGACGGCGGAGATGAGGGCCCACATGCGCGCGCTGCGCACGGCGGCCCTGCGGACCTCCTGGGAGGCGGCCCGGTAGCGGTCGAGGAACAGCTCCTCGCCGCCGATGCCGCGCAGCACACGGAGTCCGGCGACGGTGTCGGAGGCCAGCTCGGTGGCCTTGCCCGCCTTCTCGCGCTGGACGTCCGCGCGGGCGGTGGCACGGGGGAGGAGCGGCAGCACGGCCAGGGCGAGGACGGGGATGCCGACGGCGACGACGACGCCGAGGGCCGGCTGGTAGACGGTCAGGCCGACGCAGATGATCACCAGGGTGACGGCGCCGGCGGCGAACCGCGAGAGGGCCTCGACGAACCAGCCGATCTTCTCGACGTCCGCGGTGGAGACGGCGACGACCTCGCCCGCGGCGACCCGCCGGGTCAGCACGGAGCCGAGTTCGGCGGTCTTGCGCGAGAGGAGCTGCTGGACCCGGGCGGCCGCCGTGATCCAGTTGGTGACGGCGGTGCGGTGCAGCATCACGTCGCCGAGGGAGATCGCGGCGCCCATGACGACGAGCAGCCCTCCCGCGAGGGCGAGCCGTCCGCCCTCGCGGTCCACGACGGCCTGTACGGCGAGCCCGATGCCGAGGGGCAGCCCGGCGATGCCCAGGTGGTGCAGGAGCCCCCAGAGCATGGACTTCACCTGCCCGGCGAGCTGTTGGCGGCCGAGCCAGACGAGGAACCGGGTGCCCGAGCGGACATCGGGGACCCCTGGGTCGGCGTAGGGAAGATCTCGAATCTGCATGGCGTCCCAGGGTCTCCGGGTCTTGTCTGCGGTCTGGTCTGCGGGAACGCGCGCCGGGGGTGGGCGACGGCGGGATGCGACGGCGGGATGGGCGACGGTGGGGAAACCGTGCAAGGTTCGCTTTTTCCTCGCGGAGCGGCAATCGATTTTCCCCACGAGGGAACAGATCGCGCCATATCCGATCATCGTCCTCTGGACCGCACGGGACCGACCGCGCTTCACTTCCGCCCCATGAGATCACTCAAGATCATGAGCATGCTCAGCGGTCTGATTCTCGCCGCGGGCGCGCTCCTCACCGCCCACCCGGCCGCCGCCGAGGGCCGGGACGGTCCGACCCCGCCCGCCGAGTTCACCACCGACTGGCACGACCCGGTCACCGCCGCCCCTCCCGTCGAGACCCCCGGCACCCGCAGCTGCGAGGTCACCCTCGCCGCCGCCCGGTTCCGCGACTTCACCCCCTACCAGGGGAACTACACCCCGCCGAAGGAGTGCGGCACCGGCTGGAACAAGGTCGTCCTCCGCCTCGAAGGCAGCGTGAAGGGCCGCCAGTACGACCGCCTCGGTCACCTCAGCGTCGGCGGCGTCGAGATCCTCCGCACCTCCACCCCGCAGCCCTCGCCCGACGGCATCACCTGGTCGGTCGAGAAGGACGTCACCCGCTACCGCGACACCCTCAGCCGCCCCGGCCCCGTCGAGATGCTCATCGGCAATGTCGTGAACGAGACGTACACCGGCGTCCTCGACGTCCGCGTCACCCTCACCTTCCACACCGCGCGGGGACGCGTGAAGCCCGCCGCCGGCACCCCCGACCGGGTCCTCCCGCTCACCGGCGCCACCCTCACCACCCCGCGCAACACCGAACGCGTCCTCGCCGAGGTGTACGCCACCGGCTCCGGAGGCGGCTGCGAGGAGTACTGGTACCTCTCCGTCCCGGACGCCGCCCCCTACTCCTGCCGGGCCGGCGACGGCCCGCACCGGGAGGTCCGGGTCTCCGTCGACGGACGCCTCGCCGGCATCGCCGCCCCCTTCCCCACCGTCTGGACCGGCGGCTGGTCCAACCCCTTCCTCTGGTACGTCACCCCCGCGCCGCGCGCCTTCGACGTCCAGCCGGTCGTCTACGACCTGACCCCCTTCGCGGCCCTCCTCAACGACGGCCGCGCCCACCGCGTGGAGGTCACCGTCGCCGGGGTCCCCGCCGGGCAGACGGGCTGGTCCACCCCCACCAACGTGCTGCTCTGGCAGGACGAGGGCAGCAGGGTCGTCACCGGCGGCCTCGACCGCCACGAGGAGACCGCCCCGCGCAACTCCTCCGTCCACACGGCGGGCACCGCGGACACCCTCCACCGGCTCGACACGGACGCCGGCCACCGGCTCACCGTCGCCGGGCATCTGAACACCTCGCACGGCCGCGTCGCCACCACCGTCGACCGGACCGTCGCCCACACCTCCGTCCACCGCTGGGGCGAGGGCGAGAACCCGGACGCGTTCACCGCGCGCTGGACCGACCGCGAGACCGTGACCAGCGGCCGGACCGTCACCCGCGCCGACCGGACGTACACCATGGACGGCGAGACGACGATCGGCGCGGGCGACCGGCTGCGCACGGTCCTCACCCTCGCGGACCGCGCCGACACGAGCGTCCTGCGCGACGGACGGCGCCTCTCCTGGTCGCGGCTCGACGACACGTACACCGGGGACGCGACGTACACCACCGGCGTCCCGCGCGACCAGCGGCACGCGGTCGGCACCACGCACGCGCGCTACCGGCTGTACGGCTCCGACGGCTGTCACGACCGCAGCCTGACGACCGTTCAGGGCACCGTCACCCGGGACCTGCGGCGCTGCTGAGCACCGCGGTGCCCGGCCCGCAGCCGCCGTCGCGGAGCGGGCCGGGCACCACGCGGTATCAGGCGGGCTTCACCGAGTCCACGCCCGAACGCGCCTTGCGCCACTCGCCCCGCGTGAAGTCGGGGATCTCCTGCGGCGCGCCCTTCGCCCTGATCGAGGCGTGGCTGAGCGGCACCGGCGCCGTCCAGGTGGCGGCGTCGTACACGTCGAAGTCCGGCGGCAGACCGAGCCGCATGCACTGCATCAGGCGGTAGACCATGATGTAGTCCATGCCGCCGTGACCGCCCGGCGGGTTGGCGTGCTCCTTCCAGAGCCAGTGGTCGAACTCGCCCGCGTACGCGGCGAAGTCGCCCCACTGGTCGTCCTTGTGGTCCGGCTCGATGTAGACCCGGGCCGGATAGTCCTCGAAGACGCCGCGGGTCCCGCCCAGGCTGTTCACCCTGCTGTACGGGTGCGGGGTGGAGACGTCGTGCTCCAGACGGATCACCCGGCCCTTGGCCGTCTGGACCAGGCTGATCGTCCGGTCGCTCCCGATGTACGTCTCCTTGAAGCTCGGGTCGCCGGCCGGCATGTTCTCCTCGCGGTACTCGGCGAGGCCGAGGGCCGGTGTGCCGAAGCTGCTGATGCTCACCGCCCGGTCGCCCCGGTTGATGTCCATGTAGTTGGCGACGGGCCCGAAGCCGTGGTTCGGGTAGAGGTCGCCCCTCAGCCTGGTGTGCCAGAGCCGGCGCCAGGGGCCCTCGTAGTACGTGGGCGAGAACATCAGCGCGCGCAGGTCGTGGTTGTACGCCCCCGCGCCGTGCAGGAGCGTGCCGAACTTGCCCGCGTGCGCCATCCGGAGCACCCGCATCTCGTTCCGGCCGTAGCAGCAGTTCTCCAGCTGCATGCAGTGGCGGCGGGTCTGCTCCGAGACGTCGACGAGCCCCCACAGTTCGTCGAGCGTCATCGCGACCGGACACTCCACGCCGACGTGCTTGCCGGCCAGCATCGCCGCGCGGGCGATCGCGTAGTGGCTGTCCCAGGGGGTGGCCACGTGCACGAAGTCGACGTCGGAGCGGGCGCAGAGGTTCTTGTAGTCCTCCTCGCCCTTGGTGTAGACGGCGGGGGCGGGCTGTCCGGCGGCGACGACCTTCGCCGAGGCCCGCTCGGCCTTCTCGCGCACCGGGTCGCACACGGCGACCACCCGCACCCAGGGCAGCGCGAGGTAGAGCCCGATCATGCCGTTGCCGCGGTTGCCCAGGCCGACGAGGGCGACGCGGACGGTGGAGCGGCCGGGGAAGGGGACCCCGGCCATGGTGGGCCCGAGGCGCTTGCGGGCGGTCGTGGCGTCGGACGGCGCCTCGGCGGTGGCCGACTCGGGTGCCGCCGGGACGGCCGCGGCGGCGGCCGGGGCGTTCAGGCTGCCGAGGGCGCCGATACCGATGCCCGTCCCGGCCGCGGCCGCCGTGGTCCTGAGGACCTTGCGACGGCTCGGGGTGTGCGGTGTCTGCTCGTTCATGGAACCTCCCGGAGCTGCGTGCACGGCTGTTTCATGAATCCCGCACAGGACCCTGGCCCCGGCGACCGGCGGTCCGCAAGGGCGCCGACAGGACTCTCGTCATGGGTGGTTGGACTTTACTGTTCCGGATCTCGTGCCGGGCATCACCGGGCGCCGACCATCACCCGAACAGGCGAAGGGCCCCTCACCGCACGGGGTGAGGGGCCCTCCGACCGGGTGTGACCGGGGTGTGACGACGGGTCAGGGACGCGTCGCGTGTTCCAGGGCGAGGAGCACCGACCCGTAGCTCCGGCCGGTCGCCCGGTCCATCCCGATCTCGCACATCCGATTGGCCGAGAAGTGCGCGTCGAAGGGCCGGGCCGTCACCTCGGCCGCCTCGCGGGCGGTCGCCGAGGCTGTCAGCTCCGGGTGCAGCATCCCCCGGTCGCCGGCGAAGGCGCAGCAGCCGGCGTCGGCGGGGACGACGACCTCCTCCGCGCAGGCGCGGGCCAGCTCCGTCAGCTTCTCCTCGTCGCCCAGGTGCCGCATCGAGCACGTCGGATGGACCACGGCGGAGCCGACCCGGCGGCGCACGTCGAGCCGGGGGAGCAGCTCGTCCGCCGCCCACACCAGCGAGTCGACCACCCGCAGCCCGGCGTGGAGCGCCCGGTTCTCCTCCGTCAGGTACGGCACCACCTCGTGCGCGATGCCGAGCGTGCACGAGGAGGCGTCCACCACCAGCGGCAGCGTCCCGCCCGCCGTCCACCCCCAGGCCGCCTCGACGATCCGGTTCGCCATCACCTCGTTGCCCCGCTCGTACCCCTTGGAGTGCCAGATCGTCGCGCAGCACGTTCCGGCCACGTCGTCCGGGATCCACACCGGCTTCCCGGCCCGCGCCGACACCGCGACCACGGCCTCCGGGAGGGAGGGGCCGCGGGTGCCGTCCGGGTTGCCGAAGATGCGGTTCACACAGGCCGGGTAGTAGACGGCGACCGCCGCCGGACGGTGGGTGCGGGGCAGCCGCCGCGCCGCCGCCCCCGGGATCTGCGGCAGCCACTCCGGTACGAGGTCGGTGCTGACCGCCCGGCGGGCCAGCCCTGTCACCGACTCCAGGACCCGGTCGCCGATCCTGTCGGCGGCGGCGACCGCGAGGCGGGCGGAGGCCTCGGCCGCCCGGAAGTTCTTCGCGGCGAGCGCGGCGACCCGCTCCTCGCGCGCGGTGTGCCGCTGGTGCCGGAACTCCTTCATCAGCGCGCCCGTGTCGATGCCGACCGGGCAGGCCAGCTTGCAGGTGGAGTCGCCGGCGCAGGTGTCGACGGCGTCGTAGCCGTACGACTCCAGGAGGCGCGTCTCGACGGGGGAGCCGTCGTTCTGCCGCATCATCTCCCGGCGCAGCACGATCCGCTGGCGCGGAGTGGTCGTCAGGTCGTGGCTGGGACAGGTCGGTTCGCAGAATCCGCACTCGATGCACGGGTCGGCGATCCGCTCCACGGCCGGGATCGTCTTGAGGCCCCGCAGATGGGCGTGCGGGTCGCGGTCCAGGACGATCCGGGGGGCGAGCACCCCGTCGGGGTCGATGGCCTCCTTGATCCGCCACATCAGGTCGGTCGCCTTCGTCCCCCACTCCAGCTCCAGGAAGGGAGCGATGTTGCGGCCGGTGGCGTGCTCCGCCTTCAGCGAGCCGTCGAAGCGCTCCACGGTCAGCTTGCAGAACTCGTCCATGAAGCCCGCGTACCGCCCGACGTCCCGGGGGTCGGCCGCGTCGAAGGCGAGGAGGAAGTGGAGGTTGCCGTGGGCCGCGTGGCCGGCCACGGCCGCGTCGAAGCCGTGCTGCGCCTGGAGGTCGAGCAGGTCGGCGCAGGCCTCGGCGAGCCGGGCCGGGGGCACCGCGAAGTCCTCGGTGATCAGGGTCGTACCCGAGGGGCGTGTGCCGCCGACCGCCGTCACGAAGGCCTTGCGGGCCTTCCAGTAGCCGGAGATCCGCTTCGGGTCGCGGGTGAACGTGTTCTCCACGGAGGCCACCGGGGCCACCAGGTCGAGCCCGGCGAGCACCTCGTCCGCCGCCCGCTCGTACGCGTGGAGGGCCGCCGCGTCCGGTGCCCGGAACTCGACCAGGAGCGCCGCCGTCTCCCGGGGCAGCTCCGCCCAGTCGGCGGGCACGCCGGCCACGCTCACCGAGGCCCGCAGCGTGTTGCCGTCCATCAGCTCGACGGCCAGCGCACCGGCCTCGTTGAACCCGGGCACGGCGGCCGCGGCCGCCGGCAGGGAGGGGAAGAAGAGCAGGGCCGTGGAGACCTGGCGGTCGAGCGGCAGGGTGTCGAAGACGACCTCGGAGATGAACCCGAAGGTGCCCTCGGAGCCGACCATCAGCCCGCGCAGGATGCGGACCGGGGTGTCGCCGTCGAGGAAGGCGTCGAGCCGGTAGCCGTTGGTGTTCTTGATGGCGTACTTGGCGCGGATCCGGTCGGTCAGCTCGGTGTCCGCCTCGATCTCCGCCTTGAGCGCCATCAGCTCCGCGCACAGTCGCGGCTCGGCGTGCGCCAGTTGCTCGTCGGCGTCCGGGTCGGCGGTGTCGACGACGGTGCCGCTCGGCAGGACGAAGGTGAGCGAGGAGACGGTCCGGTACGAGTTCCTGGTCGTCCCGGCCGTCATCCCCGAGGCGTTGTTGGCGACGACCCCGCCGATCGTGCAGGCGATGGCGCTGGCCGGATCGGGCCCCAGGACCCGCCCGTGCGGGGCGAGGGCGGCGTTGGCCCGCACGACGGTGGTGCCGGGGCGGATCCGGGCCCGCGCGCCGCCGTCCAGGACCTCGACGCCCGTCCAGTGGCGGCGCACGTCGACCAGGATGTCCTCGCCCTGCGCCTGTCCGTTGAGGCTGGTCCCGGCGGCCCGGAAGACGACCTCGCGGCCCTTGCCGTGCGCGTACGACAGGATCGCGGAGATGTCGTCGATGTCCTCGGCGACCACGACGACCTGCGGGACGAAGCGGTACGGGCTGGCGTCCGAGGCGTACCGCACCAGGTCGGAGATCGTGGAGAGGACCTTGCCCGGACCGAGGAGCTCGGTCAGCTCCTCGCGCAGCCGTCTCGGCGTGCCCCGGGCGTGGAGCTCCGGCACGCGGTCGGGAGCCGGGGTCCGCTTCGTGCCGGGGCGAAGGGCCTGCGGGTTCGGCTCGAACAGCGGCATGTCACGGCTCCCCTTCGGCGCGTCCGCGCTCCGGAGGGGTCAGCAGCCGCCCTCCGGGCCGGGGTCGACCAGGGCGGTCAGCAGACCCCCGAGCACCTCGCGCTGTGCGGCGGTCAATGGAGCAAGGATGTCCTCTGCGGCCGCCCGGCGCGCGCTGCGCAGCTCCCGCAGCGTGGCGCGGCCCGCGTCGGTCAGCTCGATCCGCACCACCCGCCGGTTGTTCGGATCGGGCACCCGGCGCACCCGGTCGACGGCCTCCAGACCGTCGACGAGACTGGTCACGGCGCGGGGGACGACCTCCAGGCGGGCCGCGAGATCGGCCATCCGGGGCGGCTCCCCGAAGTGCGCGACCGTGCGCAGCAGGCGTGACTGGGCGGGGGTGATCCCGACCGGCTCGAGGTGGCGCTTCTGGATGCGGTGCAGGCGCCGGGTGAGCCGCAGCAGCTGCTCGGCGAGGAGGCCGTCGGCGTCGGGTCCACCCGGACGGTCGGATCCGGTCGGGACGGCGGAGGTGCTCATACGGGAACAATATCAGGACCCTGTTCATTGTGAGTATAGGTAACAATGAGCTAAGCTCTCATCGACATCACCGAACCCTCGAAGGAGCCCATGCGCCCCCACGACCAGTCCGACTGGACGCCCCCACCGCGCGACCCCGGCCAGCCCAAGGAGCCCGCGCAGGTGCGGCGCATCCTGCGGCTCTTCCGCCCCTACCGCGCCCGCCTGGTGCTCGTCGGCCTCCTGGTCGGCGCCGCCTCGCTCGTCACGGTCGCCTCCCCCTTCCTGCTCAGGGAGATCCTGGACACCGCGATCCCGCAGGGCCGCACCGGGCTGCTCAGCCTGCTCGCCCTCGGCATGATCGCCACCGCCGTCCTGACCAGCGTCTTCGGCGTGCTCCAGACCCTGATCTCCACCACCGTCGGCCAGCGCGTCATGCACGACCTGCGCACCGGGGTGTACGAGCAGCTCCAGCGGATGCCCCTCGCCTTCTTCACCCGCACCCGCACCGGCGAGGTCCAGTCCCGCATCGCCAACGACATCGGCGGCATGCAGGCGACCGTGACCTCCACGGCCACCTCGCTCGTCTCCAACCTCACCGCCGTCGTCGCGACCGTCGCCGCCATGCTCGCCCTCGACTGGCGCCTCACCCTCGTCTCGCTGCTCCTGCTGCCGGTCTTCGTCTGGATCAGCCGGCGCGTCGGCAACGAGCGCAAGCGGATCACCACCCAGCGCCAGAAGCAGATGGCCGCCATGGCCGCGACCGTCACCGAGTCCCTCTCGGTCAGCGGCATCCTGCTGGGCCGCACCATGGGCCGCTCCGACTCGCTGACCAGGTCCTTCGCCGCGGAGTCCGAGCGCCTCGTCGACCTCGAAGTGCGCTCCTCCATGGCCGGACGGTGGCGGATGTCCACCATCGGCATCGTCATGGCCGCCATGCCCGCCCTGATCTACTGGGCCGCCGGCGTCGCCCTCGGCGCGGGCGGGGCCGCGATCTCGCTCGGCACGCTCGTCGCCTTCGTCTCGCTCCAGCAGGGCCTCTTCCGGCCCGCCGTCAGCCTGCTCTCCACCGGCGTGCAGATGCAGACGTCCCTCGCGCTCTTCCAGCGCATCTTCGAGTACCTCGACCTGCCGGTCGACATCACCGAGCCCGCCGAGCCCGTCCGGCTCCCCGTGGTCCGCGGCGAGGTCGTCCTGGAGAAGGTCGAGTTCCGCTACGACCCCGAGGCCCCGGGCCGCCCGACCCTGGACTCCGTCGACCTGACCGTCCCCGCCGGGGGCAGCCTGGCCGTCGTCGGCCCCACCGGTTCCGGCAAGTCCACCCTCAGCTACCTCGTGCCCCGGCTGTACGACGTCACCGGCGGCCGCGTCACCCTCGACGGGGTCGACGTGCGCGACCTGGACTTCGACACCCTCGCCCGCGCGGTCGGCGTCGTCTCCCAGGAGACGTACCTCTTCCACGCCTCCGTCGCCGACAACCTCCGCTTCGCCAAGCCGGACGCCACCGACGAGGAGATCGAGGCCGCGGCCCGCGCCGCCCAGATCCACGACCACATCGCCTCGCTCCCCGACGGGTACGACACCCTGGTGGGCGAGCGCGGCTACCGCTTCTCGGGCGGCGAGAAGCAGCGCCTGGCCATCGCCCGCACCATCCTGCGCGACCCGCCCGTACTGATCCTCGACGAGGCGACCAGCGCCCTCGACACCCGTACGGAGCATGCCGTGCAGCAGGCCATCGACGCCCTGTCGGCCGGCCGCACCACCCTCACCATCGCCCACCGGCTCTCCACCGTGCGCGACGCCGACCAGATCGTCGTCCTGGAGGCGGGGCGGATCGCGGAGCGGGGCACCCACGACGAGCTGCTCGCCCGGGACGGGCGGTACGCGGCCCTGCTCCGGCGGGACGCCCAGAGCGTGACGGGCGCCGGGGGTGCCGTCGGCGGTACCGAACAAACGAACGTGGGAGCGGTTGTTCCCCAGAACGTGTGATCGTTCCGGGATCCGTTGCCCAACTCCCGTACGGCGTCGGATGATTGCGGTGCGCGATCGACGGGCTGCAGACCGTGACCGCGTCGTCCCACACCGATGTACCTGTACGAGGAGAAGCACCACCATGAACGTCATCACCGATCTGCTCGCCGGCGTCCTCCACTTCCTGGGCTGGCTCGTCTGACGATCGCAGTGCCCCGGCGCCGTCGGTCCCCCGTCCCAGGGGACCGGCGGCGCCGCCGCGTGCGCGGGGTCCCGGGATTCACGCGGAGGTGGGGTTAGCGTGCGGCCATGACGTACCGGCCGCCGTCCCCGTACGCACCCCCGCGCCGTTCCCGCCGCCTCTCCCTGCCCCGGCCGCCCCGCCGCCCCCGGCTCACCCGGCGCGGCCGGACCGCGCTCCTGCTCGGAGCCGTCCTCGCCGCGGCCGTGGCGATCGCCGTCCCCCTGCTGCTCCTCCGGGACGAGCCGGTCGTCGAACAGCCCCGCACGCTGCTCGTCCCCGAGGGCCGGCGGGCCGGCCAGGTCTACACGGCCGTCGACCGGGCGCTCGGCCTGGCCGAGGGGACCACCCGGAGGACCGCGACCGCCCCCGGCACCGGGCTCCCGCTGCCCGCCGAGGCCGGCGGCAACCCCGAGGGCTACCTCTTCCCCGCGACCTATCCCGTGCTCCGGGCCACCACCCCCGAGGGGCTGCTCCGGTTCATGGTCGACACGGCGGGCAGGCGCTTCGGGACCGCCCGGGTGGTCGAGGGGGCGAAGGCGCACGGACTGAGCGTCCACCAGACCGTGATCGCGGCCAGCATCGTCCAGGCCGAGGCCGACAACCCGGAGGACATGGCGAAGGTCGCCCGGGTCGTCCACAATCGGCTCGAACGGGGCATGGCCCTCCAGATGGACTCGACGCTCAACTACGCCCTCGGCCGCAGCACCGTCGACACCACGTACGAGGACACCCGGCTGCGGAGCCCGTACAACACCTACGAGCGGAAGGGCCTGCCGCCGACCCCGATCGGGAATCCGGGGGACGAGGCGGTGGATGCGGTGATCCGCCCGGCGGACGGCGACTGGCTCTACTTCGTCACGGTGGCCCCGGGGGACACCCGCTTCACCGCCGACTACGCGGCCCACCAGGTGAACGTGGCCGAGTTCAACGCCAACCGGAGCGCCGAGAAGCGCTGAGGCCGGGGCCTCGGAACCCGGGGGCCGTACCTGAGGCCCCGGAACCCGGGGCCTCAGGTACGGCCGGAGTCAGGCCGTGACGACCGGGGTGGCCGCCGGAGTGCCGGTGGCCGGGTCGCGGCGGAGCAGGCGGCGGATGTCGGCGACGGCCGCGCGGCCCGCCCGGTTGGCGCCGATCGTCGACGCCGAGGGGCCGTAGCCGACGAGGTGGACGCGCTCGTCCCGGACCGCGCGCGTCCCCTCGACCCGGATGCCGCCGCCCGGTTCGCGCAGCCGCAGCGGGGTCAGATGGTCGATCGCCGCCCGGAAGCCCGTCGCCCAGAGGATCACGTCCACGTCGACGGTCCCGCCGTCGTCCCAGGCCACACCGGTCGGGGTGATCCGGTCGAACATCGGCAGCCGGTCCAGGATCCCGCGCGCGCGTGCCGCGCGGATCGCGTCGTTGACGGGGAGCCCGGTGACCGAGACGACGCTCTGGGGAGGCAGCCCGAGCCGTACGCGCTCCTCGACGAGCGCCACGGCCGCCCGGCCCTCCGCCTCGCCGAAGGGGCCCTCGCGGAAGACGGGCTCGCGCCGCGTCACCCAGAAGGTCTCGGCGGCGACGTCCGCGATCTCCATGAGGTGCTGCGTGCCGGAGGCCCCGCCGCCTACGACGAGCACCCGCTTCCCCGCGAACCCCTCCGGGCCCGGATAGCCGGCGGTGTGCAGCTGGCTGCCCCGGAAGGTCTCCTGGCCGGGGTAGCGCGGCCAGAAGGGGCGGTCCCAGGTGCCGGTGGCGTTGATCAGGGCGCGGGTGGCGTAGGGACCCTCGGAGGTCTCCACGAGCAGCCGACCGGCTTCGCCCTCCCGGACGGCGGTGACGTCGACGGGGCGGTGGATCCGCAGGTCGAAGGTCTGCTCGTAGGTGTCGAAGTACGTGCCGATCACCTCCGACGAGGGGCGGGCGGGGTCGGCGCCGGTCAGCTCCATGCCGGGCAGCGCGTGCATCCCGTGGACCTTGCCGTACGTGAGGGAGGGCCAGCGGAACTGCCAGGCGCCGCCCGCCCGCGGGGCGTGGTCGAGGACGACGAAGTCCCGGTCGGGCTCCAGGCCGGCCCGGCGCAGGTGGAAGGCGGCCGAGAGGCCCGCCTGTCCGGCGCCGACGACCACCACGTCCACCGTCCTGGGCCGCCGCGCGTCCGCTGCCACGGCCTCGACCCCCGCCACCGTTTCGACCCCGAATTCGTTCACGGTTCTACCAACAGGGGCGGGGGCGCGGATCTTCCCGCGCCCCCACCGGCCCGCCTGCCTGCCACCGGTCGGCCTGCTACCGGCCCGCCTCCTACCGCCCGCCGGGGACGAGCAGCGGCGCGCCTCCCGGGGCAGAGGCCGGGCGGCCGTTCGCGGCGGGGACGCCGAGCAGCGGGGAGGGCAGGGCCGTCGGCAGCAGGCCGCGCGCCGCCAGCTCCGGCCGGACGCCCTCGCCGAACCAGTACGCCTCCTCCAGGTGCGGGTAGCCGGACAGGACGAAGTGCTCCACGCCCAGGTCGTGGTACTCCTCGATCCGGTCCGCGACATCGGCGTGACTGCCGACCAGCGCGGTACCGGCCCCACCCCGTACGAGCCCCACCCCCGCCCACAGGTTCGGCGAGATCTCCAGCTGGTCGCGGCCGAGGGAGCCGCCCTGGTGCAGCGCCAGCATCCGCTGCTGGCCGACCGACTCGCTCCGGCCGAGCAGCGCCTGCGCGGCGGCCACCGTCTCGGGGTCGAGGTCGGAGAGCAGCCGGTCGGCGGTCGCCCAGGCCTCGCGGGAGGAGTCGCGGGAGATCGTGTGCAGCCGGATCCCGAAGCGGACCGTCCGGCCGCGCTCCTCCGCGAGGGAGCGAATCCAGTCGATTTTCTCCTTGACCTGCCACGGCGGCTCGCCCCAGGTCAGATAGACGTCCGCGTGCTCCGCCGCCACCGGACCCGCCGCGGCGGAGGAGCCGCCGAAGAAGATCTCGGGCAGCGGGTCCGGCGGCAGCGCGGTCAGTCCGCCCTCGATCCGGAAGTGCTCGCCCTCGTAGTCGAACGGCCGCCCGCCCCACGCGCCCCGCACGACCGACAGGAACTCGGCCGTCCGCGCGTACCGCCGGTCGTGGTCGAGATGGTCGCCGAAGCGGCGCTGCTCGGCCGAGTCGCCGCCGGTCACCACGTTGAGAAGGAGCCGGCCCCGGGTGATCCGCTGGTACGTGGACGCCATCTGGGCCGCGAGCACCGGCGAGATCACCCCCGGCCGGAACGCCACCAGGAACTTGAGCCGTTCGGTGTGCTGGGCGAGCGCCACCGTCGTCAGCCAGGCGTCCTCGCACCACGTCCCGGTCGGGGTCAGCACGGCCTCGAAGCCCAACTGCTCGGCCGCCTTGGCGATCTGGATCAGATAGTCGATGTCGGGCGCCCGGACCCCCGACACGGTCCGGTCGCGGGTGATGCCGCCGTCCGTGTAGGCGTGCCGGTCGACGAGGGTGCGGCCGTCGCCGCCGGTCGGCAGGAACCAGTGCAGATGGACGGTCATGAGGAGGCCTTTCCGTAGCTGCGCGCCGGGGTGGTCGACGGCGGCAGGTCCTTGTTGAAGCGGGTGTCCACGTAGTCGGCGAAGCGGAACGTGCGGGGGATGAGACCGAGGGCGGCGAAGGTGTCGGCGATCTTCTGCTCGGAGGCGATCGCCGCCTCGTCGAGGGCGACCGGCACGCGGGTCCCGTTGCTGCGCTTCACGGCGGCCAGGGCCACCTCGTACGGCAGTCCGGTCTCCTTCGCCCAGACCTTCGCCCAGGCCTCGGGGTGCTCGAACACCCAGTCCTGGGCGCGCCGCAGCCGCTCGATCAGGTCGCCGACGGCCTTGGCCTTCTCCTTGTCGGCGAGCGCGGAGGGGGCGGCGACCTGGAAGCCGAGCCCGTTGACGACCCCGCGGCCGTCGGTGAGGACCCGGCCCTTGCCGCTGAGCAGGACCTGCGAGGTGTACGGGTCCCAGACCGCCCAGGCGTCCACCTTGCCGCTGGTGAACGCGGCGAGCGCGTCGGCCGGTTGCAGCAGGGTGACCTGGACGTCGTCGAGCTTCAGTCCCGCCTTCGCGAGCGAGGCGATCAGCTGGAAGTGGGCGGAGCTGCCCTGGGCGACGGCGACCTTCCTGCCCTTCAGGTCCCGCGCGGTGCGCAGCGGGGAGTCCTTCGGGACGAGGATCGCCTCGCCCGCGGAGTCGCTGTGGGTCGCGGCGACCACGGTGATCTTGGAGTCGGCGCCCGCGGCGAAGACGGGCGGGGTGTTGCCGACGGAGCCGATGTCGACGGCTTTCGCGTTCACCGCTTCGAGCAGGGGTGGTCCGGAGGTGAACGTCGACCAGGTGATCCGGTAGGGGAGGTCGTCGAGCTCGCCCGCGGCCCGGAGCAGCGCCTCGGCGCCGCCCTTCTGGTCGCCGACCCTCAGGACGAGGGAGCCCTTGCCGTCGGAGTTCGAGCCCTGGCCGGCGGCGGAGGCACCGGAGCAGGCGGAGGCGAGGAGCGCCAGCGGTACGAGCAGGGCGGCGGCGGTGGACAGGCGGAAGGACTTCACGGGTATCGCTCCAGGGGGTGGGAGGACGGGGGGCAGGGGCGGGCGGCGGGGTTCAGGCGACGCGGTCGCCGAACTCGCTCTCGCTGACGCCGAGTTCGCCGAGAAGGCGGGTCCGGAGCGCGGCGAGCGCGGGATCTCCGGGGGAGCGGGGACGGTCCAGGTCGACGGCGGTGTCGTACGCGATGACGCCGTCCCGCATCACCAGGGCCCGGTCGGCGAGCAGCAGCGCCTCGTCCACGTCGTGGGTCACGAGCAGGACCGTGCAGCCGCGCCGCTGCCACAGCTCGGCCACGAGCCGCTGCGCCTTGATCCGGGTCAGCGCGTCGAGCGCGCCGAACGGCTCGTCGAGCAGCAGCAGATCCGGGTCCCGTACCAGGGCCCGTGCGAGGGAGGCCCGTTGGGCCTCGCCGCCGGAGAGCGTCTTGGGCCAGGCACCGGAGCGGTGGCCGAGCCCGACCTCCTCCAGGGCCTTCTCGGCGACCGGCCGGCCCGGCTTCCCGGGCAGCCCGAGCAGGACGTTGCGCCACACCCGCTTCCACGGCATGAGCCGTGGCGCCTGGAAGGCGACGGCGCGGCGGCGCGGGACGAGGACGGTGCCGGAGATCTCCCGGTCGAGCCCCGCGAGGACCCGGAGGAGGGTGGACTTGCCGCAGCCGCTGTGGCCGAGGAGCGCCGTGAACTGCCCGGCCCGCAGGGTCAGATCGAGGCCGTCGACGACCGGCCGTCCGTCGAAGGAACGGGTGAGACCCTGGACGGTCACTGCCCGGTGAAGGTCGGTCGCCATTGCAGCAGCAGCCTTTCGAGAGTGCGGACGACGGCGTCGGCGAGCAGGCCGAGGAAGGCGTAGACGACCAGGCAGACGACGATCACGTCGGTGCGGAAGAACTCCCGCGCCTGGTTCATGAGGAAGCCGATGCCGGCGTCCGCGTTGATGGACTCGCCGAAGACCAGCGCGAGCCAGGCCGTGGCGAGGGAGTAGCGCAGGCCGGTCATGGCGCCGGGCAGCGCGCCCGGCAGCACGACGTGCCGGACGAGACCCCAGCGCCCGAGCCCCAGGGACTGTCCGGCTTCGACGAGTTGGGCGTCCACGCCGCGGATTCCGGCGTACACGTTGAGATAGAGGTGGAAGGCGACGCCGAGCGCGATGAGCGCCACCTTGGGCGCCTCCCCGATCCCCAGCCAGATGATGAGGAGCGGGATGAGGCCGACCCAGGGGACGGTCCGCAGCATCTGGACCGGGGCGTCGACGAGGTCCTCACCGAGCCGCGAGAGCCCGGACACCAGGGCCAGCGCGATCCCGACGAACCCGCCGAGCAGCAGCCCGACGGCGACGCGCCGCAGGGAGACGCCCATCGCGGTCGGCAGCGTCCCGTCGGCTATCAGCTCGCCGGCGGCGCGGGCGATCGTGCCGGGCGAGGCCAGCGCGTCGGCCGGCAGGACCCCCGTCGCGCTGGAGACCTGCCAGAGCGCGAGGAGCAGCACGGGCCCGACGGTGCGGCGCAGCCAGCGGGGAACGGCGGGGCGGCGGCCCGGCGCGCGATCGGGGGTGAGGGACTCGACGTCCGGCGGGGGCGTGAGGTCCGGCGGGGGTGAGGGGTCGGTCGGGGAGTGGGGCGGGGCGTGGTCGACCGTCATGGCGGACTCCGGGGCGGAGGAGGCGTGGGTGCGCGCCGGCGACCGTGGGCGCGGGGCGGTGCGCGTACACGGTGGGCGGAGTGCGGTGGGGGTGGCGGGGTCCGGGACGCGTCGGGGCGCCGGGACCTGTCGGTACGCCGGGGCGCGCCGGAACGCCGAACGGCGCGGGAGCCGAGACCTGTCAGGGCACCGGAGGAGCGTCGGGGTGCCGAGGAGGTGTCAGCGCGCCGAAGGGGTCGGAGCGGTGAGGGGCGTCAGCAGCCGCGGCGACACGCGGCGGAGGCCACCCGCAGCAGGTCGATGTGACCGCGCGTGGTGAGCAGGGCTGTACGCAACATGGCGCGAACGTAGCGGCGGCCGGGCGCGGGGTCAATGGTGTCTCGGACCATGGACGGGGGAGCCCGGGAGGAGGTGTGCGACGGCGCGGCGTGATGTTGGCCGGATTCCTTCTTGTGGCCGAGACCGCAGGCTCTCTTTTACCTATCGATAAGGTTAGGCTAACCTCTGCGACGTGCAAGCAGGTGAAGAGACCGACACGACTCCCCGTCCCCGCGGTCATGAACTCTCGGCCACGGGTGTCACCGTGGCGTACGAAGGCGTCGATGTCGTCCACGACGCCTCCATGACGCTGCGCCCCGGCGAAGTGACCGTGCTCGTCGGGCCGAACGGCAGCGGCAAGTCGACGCTGCTGCGCACGATCGCACGGCTTCAGCAGCCCCGGACCGCCGCGCTCGTCCTCGACGGCGCCACCGACGGCCTCGCGCTGAGCCCCCGTGAGTTCTCGCGTCACGTCGCCCTGCTCACGCAGGGACGCCCCACCCCCAGCGGGCTGACCGTGCGGGACGTGGTCGAGTTCGGCCGCTACCCCTACCGGGGCCGCTGGGGCAAGGCCGACCCGGACGGCACGGCCGCGGTGGACCGCGCGCTCGCCATGACCGGCGTCACGGAACTGGCGGGGCGCGGTGCGGAGCACCTCTCCGGCGGCCAGCTCCAGCGCGTCTGGCTCGCCGGCTGCCTCGCCCAGCAGACGGGCGTCCTGCTGCTCGACGAACCGACCACCTATCTGGACCTGCGCTACCAGGTCGAACTCCTCGACCTCATGCGCGACCTGGCGGACGATCACGGCATCGCCGTGGGCGCCGTCCTGCACGACCTCGACCAGGCGGCCGCCGTCGCCGACCGGATCGTCCTGCTCGACGCGGGACGGGTCGTCGCCGACGGCAGCCCCTCGGACGTCCTCACGCCCGAGCGGCTGACCGACACGTACGGCATCCGCATCGAGGTCGACAACGACCCCCTCACCGGCCGGCTGCGCACCCGTGCGATAGGCCGCCACCACTCGCGAAGCGAAAGGCTCAGCACCACATCATGAGACGAATCGTCCTCACCGCGGCGGCCGCCACCACCGCGGCTCTCGCCCTGTCCGCCTGTGGCACCACCGAGCCCGCCGCCGACGACGCCAAGAAGACCACCGAGCGCATCACCCTCACCGACTCCACGGGCGTGAAGGTCGAGCTCGACGGCCCCGCCAAGAAGGTCGTCGGCACCGAGTGGAACGTCGTCGAGCACCTGATCACGCTGGGCGTCGACCCGGTCGGTGTCGCCGACGTCAAGGGCTACAAGACCTGGGACACCGCCGTCCCGCTCAAGAACGAGCCCAAGGACATCGGCACCCGCGGCGAGCCCAGCGTCGAGACGGTCGCCGCCCTGAAGCCCGACCTCATCGTCGCCACCACCGACCTGCCGCCGGCCGCCGTCAAGCAGCTGCGCAAGGTCGCCCCGGTCCTGACGCTCAAGGCCGCCGACGCCGCCGACCCGATCGGCCGGATGAACGCGGACCTGGACGCCATCGCCCAGGCGACCGGCACCACGGCCAAGTCCGACGAGCTGAAGAAGCAGTTCCAGGCGAAGCTCGACGAGGGCAAGAAGAAGCTCGCCGACGCCGGTCTCGCCGGGACCAAGTACGCCTTCGCCGACGGCTACGTCATGTCCAACCAGGTCTCGATCCGCCCCTACACCAGCGGTTCGCTGATCGGCGCGGTCAGCGAGAAGCTCGGCCTGAAGAGCGCCTGGACCGTCAAGGGCGACCCGGCCTACGGCCTCGGCACCACCGACGTCGAGGGCCTCACCAAGCTCGGTGACGTCCAGTTCGCCTACGTCGGCAACGACGGCGACGCCGGCAGCACCCCGTTCACCGGCGTCCTCGCCAAGGACAAGGTGTGGACGTCCCTGCCGTTCGTCAAGAAGGGCAACGTGCACCGCCTGCCCGACGGCATCTGGATGTTCGGTGGCCCGCAGTCGATGAGCAAGTACGTCGACTCCCTCGTCGCCGCCCTGACGAAGTAGCACCATGGCCGTCACCGCAACCACTCCCGCCACCCGTCCGCAGACGGCCCCGTCCCGGACCGGCGCGGCCGCGGTGACGGCCGCCCTGCTGCTCCTCGTCGTCGCGCTCGCCCTCGTGGACATCACGCAGGGCACGGCCGCGGTCGGCGCCCCCGAGGTGTGGAAGGCGTTCACGGGCCAGGCCGATCCGGCCGACGCGTCCGTCGTCGTCGCCTCCCGCCTGCCCAGGATGACCGCCGGCCTTCTGGTCGGCGCCGTCCTCGGCATGGCGGGCGCCGCCCTCCAGGCCGTCAGCCGCAACGTCCTCGCCTCGCCCGACACCCTGGCCGTCAACGCGGGCTCCTACTTCGCGCTCGGCCTCACCGCCGCCTTCGGCCTCTCGCTGCCGCTGTTCGCCTCCTCGGCGTTCGCGTTCGCCGGCGGTCTCGCCGCCGCGGCCGTCGTCCTCGCCCTCTCGGGCCTGGGCGCCGGAACCGTCCGCCTCGTCCTCGCGGGCAGCGCCCTCACCCTCGGCCTCACCGCCGTCACCGAAGGCCTGCTCCTGCTGTTCCCCGCGGAGACCGAGGGCCTCTTCCAGTGGAACCAGGGCAGCATCTCCCAGAACGGCTTCGACGGCGTCCTGCAGATGGCCCCGATCGCCCTCGTCGGACTCGTCGGACTGCTGCTCCTCGCCCGCCGGGTCGACGCCCTCGCCCTGGGCGACGACGCCGCCCGCGGGCTCGGCGTCCCCGTCCGGGCCACCCGGGTCACCGCCGTCGTCCTCGCGGCCCTGCTCTCCACGGCCGCCGTCACCCTCGCCGGACCCGTCGGCTACGTCGGTCTGTGCGCCCCCGCGCTCGTCCGGCCCCTCGCCCGCAGGTTCCGCGGCTTCACCCGCTCCCGGGGCTTCCTGCCCGTCGCCGGACTCGTCGGCGCCGCCCTCGTGCTCAGCTCCGACGTCCTGCTGCGGGCCCTCGTCCCGGCGGACGTGGCGGTCGCCGTGCCCACCGGCGTGGTCACCAGCCTCGTCGGCGCGGTCTTCCTGATCGTCATGGCCATCCGCGTCCGCGACACGGCCGGCACCACCGCCACCGACCGTCTCCACATCAGGAGCCGGACCCGCTTCCTCACCACCACCGCCGTCCTGGTGGCCGTCCTGGCCGGCGTCGCCGTCGCCGGCATCCTCCTCGGCGACAGCAAGCTCCTCCTCGGCGATGTCGTCAACTGGGCCCAGGGACAGGCCGGCCGGACCGTCACCTTCGTCCTCGACACCCGGGTGCCCCGCGTCCTCGCCGCCCTCCTCGCGGGCGCCGCGCTCGCCCTGGCCGGCACGCTCGTCCAGGCCGTCACCCGCAACCCGCTCGCCGAACCCGGCATCCTGGGCGTCTCCGGCGGCGCCGCGCTCGGCGCGATCCTCTTCGTGACCACCGTGCCCCTGGCCGGTTCGTGGGGCATCGCCGGATCCGCGTTCGCGGGCGCCGCCGCCAGCTCCGTCCTCGTCTTCGGACTCGCCGCGCGGGGAGGCTTCCAGCAGAACCGGCTCGTCCTCGTCGGCATCGGCGTCGCCATCGCCGCCGCCGCACTGATCAGCCTCCTGATCATCCTCACCGACCCGTTCAACGCCACGAAGGCCCTCACCTGGCTCTCGGGCTCCACCTACGGGCGGTCCCTGCCCGACGTGGTGCCCCTCGCCGTGGTCCTCGTCGTGGGCGTGGCCGTCGCGGCCGCCCGGCGCACCGAACTCGACCTCGTCTCGCTCGACGAGGACACCCCGCGCCTCCTCGGCCTCGGCCTGGGACGAGCCCGCCTCGGCTTCCTCGCCCTCGCCGTGCTGCTCACCGCCACCGCGGTCGCGGCCGCCGGCGCGATCGGCTTCGTGGGACTCGTCGCACCGCACGCGGCCCGCGCCCTCGTGGGCCGGCACCACGCGCGCGTGGTGCCGGTCGCGGTCCTCCTCGGCGCCGTCCTGGTCTGCACCGCCGACCTGGTGGGCCGCACGGTGATCGCCCCGGCCCAGCTCGGCGCGGGCATGATGACCGCGGTCATCGGCACCCCGTACTTCCTCTACCTGCTGGTACGCAGCCGGGGATAGCGCCGGGGAACGCCACGGCGAGACGCGCCGCGCCCGGGTGAACCGCACCCGGGCGGGCCGCCGCCCGGGGAGTCGACGACCTAAGCTGCCCTCCGGCACAGGCCTCGACCCAGGAGCGCGCACCATGACCGACCGCGACCGGCAGCACCCGTACCCCGACGCCCTCCGGCCGGACGGGGCACCCGCCCCGCACGAGCTGCTCGCGCCGGTGGCGGGACTGCTCGGCACCTGGACCGGACGGGGCCGCGGCGGGTACCCGACGCTGGCCGAGGAGTTCACGTACGCGCAGGAGGTCACCTTCAGCCACGACGGCCGCCCCTTCCTCCACTACGAGGCGCGCGCCTGGCTGATCGACGCGGACGGCGCGCCGCTGCGCCCCGCCGCCCGGGAGAGCGGCTGGTGGCGGCTGAAGCCCGAGGGTGACATCGAGGCGCTCATCACCCAGCCCACCGGCATCGCCGAGATCCTGGTCGGCCGGACGGTGGACGGCACGATCGACCTCGGCACGCACACGGTCGCGCTCGCCCCGACGGCCAAGCACGTCGAGGCGACCCGCCGCCGCTACACCCTGACGGACGGCGACACGCTCGACTTCGTCCACGACATGGCGGCGGTCGGCCACCGCCTCCGGCACCACCTCTCGGCACGACTGCGGCGCCAGGACGGGAAGTAGAACCATGCGGAACGTGAGCGACGACGACCCCTACCTGTGGCTCGAGGACGTCTCGGGCGAGGACGCGCTCGCATGGGTCGCCGAGCGGAACGCGGAGACGGCCCGGGAGATCGCCGGAGACGCCGGATTCGACGCGTTGAAGGCGCGCGTGCGGGAGGTGCTCGACGCCTCCGACCGGATCCCGTACACCGCGCGGCGCGGGGCGCACCTCTACAACTTCTGGCGTGACGCCGAGCACGTGCGCGGGGTGTGGCGGCGTACCACCCTGGAGAGCTACCGGCAGGACGAGCCCGAGTGGGACGTCCTCCTCGACGTCGACGCGCTCTCCGCCGCCGAGGACGAGAAGTGGGTGTGGGACGGGGCGCGCGTCCGGCGGCCGGAGTACGACCGGGCCCTCGTCCGGCTCTCCCGCGACGGCGGGGACGCCGTCGTGGTCCGCGAGTTCGACCTCGGCACCCGGGAGTTCGTCGACGACGGCTTCCGGCTGCCCGAGGCGAAGACCCGGATCGGCTGGGCCGGACCGGACGCCGTCCTCGTCGGCACGGACCTCGGCCCCGGCTCCCTGACCGACTCCGGCTACCCCCGCACCGTCCTGCGCTGGCGGCGCGGCACGCCCGTCGAGGACGCCGAACCCGTCTTCGAGGCCCGGCCGGAGGACGTCTCCGCCTGGGGGTACCGGGACACCACACCCGGCTTCGAGCGCGAGTTCGTCGGCCGCTCGCTGGACTTCTACCGCAGCGAGACCCACCTCCTGCGCCCCGACGGCACCCTCGTCCGGATCGACGTCCCCGAGGACGCCGTCGCCTACGCGCACCGGCGGTACCTGATCGTCACCCCGAAGTCCGAGTGGCTCGGGCAGCCGACCGGTTCCCTCCTCGCCTTCGACTTCGACGCCTTCCTGGCCGGCGACCGCACCCCCGAGGTGCTGTTCACGCCCGACCGCCGGACCGCCCTCGCCGGGCACACCTGGACCCGCAACCACCTCGTCCTGGAGACGATGCGGGACGTCAGCACCCACATCGAGGTCCTCACCCCCGCCGAAGGCGGCGGATGGACGCGCGAACCGCTCGTCGGGGTGCCGCCGCTGTCCGCCGTCGGCGTCGTCGACACCGACCCGGACGTCTCCGACGAGTACTTCCTCGACGTGTCCGGCTTCCTCCAGCCCTCCACCCTCCGGCTCGGCCGCGTCGGCGCCGGTTCGGAGGTGCTCAAGCAGGCCCCGCACCGCTTCGACACCGCCGGGCTCACGGTCGCCCAGCACTTCGCGACCTCCCGGGACGGCACGCGCGTGCCGTACTTCGTCGTCGGCCCCGACCACACCACCGGCGGCCCCGGCCCGACCCTGCTCTACGGCTACGGCGGCTTCGAGGTCTCCCTCACCCCGTACTACGGCGCCGTGACGGGCCGCGCCTGGCTGGAGCGAGGCGGCACCCACGTGATCGCCAACATCCGGGGCGGCGGCGAGTACGGCCCCGACTGGCACCAGGCCGCGCTCGGCGCCGAACGGCCCCGGGCCTTCGAGGACTTCGCCGCCGTCGCCGAGGACCTCGTCGCCCGCGGCATCACCACCCCGGCCATGCTGGGCGCGCAGGGAGGCAGCAACGGCGGCCTGCTGATGGGCGCGATGCTCACCCGTCACCCGGAGCTGTTCGGCGCGATCGTCGCCCAGGTGCCGCTCCTCGACATGACCCGCTTCCACAAACTCCTCGCGGGCGCCTCCTGGATCGCCGAGTACGGCGACCCGGACGACGAGGCCGACCTCCCCCACCTGCGCGACCTCTCCCCGTACCACCGGATCGAGGCCGACCGGGAGTACCCGCCGGTCCTCCTGATGACCTCCACCCGGGACGACCGCGTCCACCCCGGCCACGCCCGGAAGGCGGCGGCGCGGCTGCGGGAGCTCGGCCACCGGGTCCTCTTCCACGAGAACACCGGCGGCGGCCACGCGGGCGCGGGCGACAACGAACAGGCCGCCCACAACAGCGCGCTCGTCCACACCTACCTGTGGCAGCGGCTCACCCGCACCGCCGCCCCGACCATCCCCGGCCCGCTCACAGCCACCCCGAGCGCTGCGCCTGCAGCGCCATCTGGAACCGGCTCGTAGCGCCGAGCCGCGCCATCAGGACCTGCACCCGGCGGAAGAGCGTACGACGGCTGACCCCGATCTCCCGGGCGATGACGTCGTCGCTCGCCCCGGCCGCGAGCAGCCGGAGCAGACGCCGGTCGGCGGGCGCCAGCCCCGCCGGCCGGGCCGAGCGGCCATGGAAGGGCAGCGCGGTCCGCCAGGCCTGCTCGAACAGGGCCACGAGCGCGGAGAGCAGCCCGCAGGGCTGGACGACCAGCATCGTGGTGTAGACGTCCGTCTCCTTGATCGACAGGGAGACCAGTGCGTACGCGTCGTCGATGATCACGAGCTTCACCGGCACCGACGGGAGCACCCGCGCCTGCTCTCCGGCCTCGACGACCGGCTCGATGGAGTGCTCCAGCTGCCCCGGGTGCTCCAGTGACTCCCGCGAGTACACCACCCGCTGCGTCACCCCGCGCGCGAGCGTGGCCAGCGCGTCGTCCGTGGCGCCCTCGACCGGGAAGTACGGGGGCGAGTCGAGCTGCCGGATCTGCTCCCGGGCGCTCGCCCAGGCCTGGCGCATCCGGGGACCGATCGCGTCGCCGGTGACGATCTCCACCAGCGGGTCGTGGTACCCGGCGAGCCGCTGCCGCCGGAACGACTCGAAGGCGCCCCCGACGGTGAGGCGAGACGCGTCGAGCTCGGCGGCCCGGCGCCGCCCGAGGATCTCCAGGCCGGCGGCGGGCGGCACCGGCGCGGCCACGTCCGGTCCCTGCCCGGCCCCGCTCGCGAGGCCGGAGTCGACCAGTTCGCCGTAGGCCGCCGCGAGCTCCGCGCCCTCCAGACCCGCCGCCGCACCGACCGCGCCCAGCGGCGCGGGCCCCAGCTCCAGGAGCCTCCGGTAGACCAGGACGGCCTCGGGTCCGATCCCCAGGAACCGCAGGGCCTCGCCCAGCTTCTCGTTCTCCATGCACCGATTATCGGGCCGGGACCCGCACTCTTTGGCCGATCCGTGCCAGTGGCGGTATTCGGCAACCGGCGCGCGCCGGACGCAGTACCTTCCGGGGGCCGCCGGTCCACGGCAGGCGAGGAACCCAGCAGGAAGAAGGTGCAGGACGTGGCGAAGGGTCGCAAGAACGGCCTCTACGGCAGCCTCTCCGAGGAGCTCTCCACCCTGATGCGGTCGGGGTGGGCGGACACCGAGCGGCACGGTCTCGAACCCGACGAGCAGGCCCCGTACGCGGCCCGCCGTCGAGCCGCTCTCTCCGCGCGCTTCCCCGGCGAACGGCTCGTGATCCCCTCCGGCAACCTCAAGACCCGCTCCAACGACGACACGTACCCGTTCCGCCCCTACACCGGCTACGTGCACCTCACCGGCGACCAGGCGCGCGACGGCGCCCTCGTGCTCGAACCCCGCGCCGACGGCGGCCACGACGCCTACTGCTACCAGCTGCCCCGCGACAGCCGGGACGACGACGAGTTCTGGATCGGCTACACGGCCGAGCTGTGGATGGGCCGGCGCCGCTCCCTCGCGGAGGCCGGGACCGTCCTCGGCCTGCCCTGTCGTGACGTCCGCACCGCCGTCGAGGACCTGGCCGCCGGCTCCGGTGTGCCGACCCGCATCGTCCGCGGGATCGACCCGGCCCTCGAAGCCGCCGTCACCACCGACGAGGAGCGCGACATCGAACTGGAGGGGACGCTCAGCGACCTCCGGCTGGTCAAGGACGCCTGGGAGATCGGCGAGATGCGCAAGGCCGTGGACTCCACCGTCCGCGGCTTCACCGACTGCGTCGGCGAGCTGTCCCGGGCCGTCGCCTCGTCCGAGCGGTGGATCGAGGGCACGTTCTTCCGCCGGGCCCGCCTGGAGGGCAACGCCGTCGGCTACGGCTCCATCTGCGCCGCCGGCGAGCACGCCACGATCATGCACTGGACCGACAACGACGGCCCGGTGCGCCCCGGCGACCTCCTCCTGCTCGACGCCGGCGTGGAGACCCGCTCCCTCTACACCGCCGACGTCACCCGCACCCTCCCCATCAGCGGCACCTTCACCCCCGTCCAGCGCCAGGTCTACGACGCGGTGTACGAGGCCCAGGAGGCCGGCATGGCCGCGGTCAAGCCGGGCGCCGCGTACCGCGACTTCCACGAGGCCTCCCAGCGCCACCTCGCCGCCCGCCTCGTCGAGTGGGGCTTCATCGAGGGCCCCGCGGACCGCGCGTACGCCCTCGGCCTCCAGCGCCGCTTCACCATGGCCGGCACCGGGCACATGCTCGGCCTGGACGTCCACGACTGCGCGCACGCCCGCACGGAGGAGTACGTCGACGGCGTCCTCGAACCGGGCATGGTGCTCACCGTCGAGCCGGGGCTCTACTTCCAGCCCGACGACCTGACCGTGCCCGAGGAGTGGCGCGGGATCGGTGTCCGCATCGAGGACGACCTCGTCGTCACCGAGGACGGCCACGAGAACCTGTCGGACGGCCTGCCGCGCTCCGCGGCCGACGTCGAGGCGTGGATGGCCCGCTTCGCGGGCTGAGCGCCGCGTGCGCCCGCGCGCCGTCAGCCGAGGTCCTCGTACAGGGCGAAGAGGCGCGGGAGCGGCGAGCGGGAGCCGGACGGTCCGGGATCCGGTGATCCCGGACCGTCCGGTCCGGGACCGGACACGGGTCGGGCCGTCAGCGCCGCCCAGGACGTGGCGAAGAGCGCGCGCGCCGAGGCGCCGGGCCACGGCCGGGGGAGCAGTTCGGGCGGCAGCAGGGGGTCGGGCCGCATGGCGTAGGTGAAGGCGGCGGCGAGCTGGACGGCGAGCGCCAGGCGCTCCGGGTCCGTCAGGGGTTCCGGGCTCTCGGCGCGGTCGAGGCAGCACCGGGCGAAGGCGGCCAGGTGTGTGTGCCGGTCCGCGATCTCCTCCAGGGGCCAGAGCGCGGCGGCCAGCGCCCGCGGCTCCGCGAGCCCGCCGACCCGCAGGTCGGTGCTGGTGAGGCAGGTGACCTGGGAGGCCAGGCCGAGGTGGTCGGCCTGGGCCTCGACGAGCGGCTCGATCGGGTTGGCGGCCACGTACAGACCGCCCTGGAGCGGCGCGCAGCCGAGCGCGAGCAGCGTGTCGCGGAGTGCGTCGCGGGCGGCCCGGGCGGACTCCGGGACGGCGAAGGCGAAGAGGTGCCAGGTTCCGTCCCAGGGCGCGAGCCCGTGGTCCTGGCGGTGGGCGAGGCGGACGTGGCCGACGTCGGGCGCGATCGACCCCAAGGGGTCGGCGACCGCGCGGAGGACCGCCTTGCGCCCCCGGCCCTCGTGGGTGAACCGGCCCTCCGCGACAAGCCGTTTGACGCAGAGCCGCACCTGCTGGTCGGACATGCCGAGGAGCCCGGCGACGGTGTAGAGCTCCCCGGCGTCGACGGTGCCGTCCGTGCGGACGAGGGCGTGGACCAGGGTGCGGGTGGCGACGGGGCTCCAGGGGGCGCCGCCGCCGGTGGTCCCGCCGGCCCCGTCGGCCGGGTGCGTCCCGCCGGTTCCGTGGGGCGGCAGGGTGTCGGGGCTGGTCATCGGGCCTCCTGGTCGGGGTGGGCGTCGGCCGCCGTGACGGGCCGGCGCATCGTCGTGACGGCGCCGAAGCCCATCAGGCCGCGCAGGTAGGGGGTCTTCTCGGTGCGTACGGCGACGAAGCCGTGCCGCTCGTAGAGGGCGCGGGCGCGCGGGTTGACGTCGATGACGTCGAGCCGGACGCGCCGGCAGCCGGCCTCGGCGGCCACGGCCGCGATCTCGCGCAGGAGCAGCCCGCCGATGCCGGTGCCCCGGTGCTCGGGGGCGACGGCGATGCCGTCCATGACGAGTTCGCGCGCGGCGGGGCGGCGCTCCAGGAGGGCGAGCAGGGCCAGCCGGGGCAGACCGCGCACCGCGCCGTACGCGGCGAGGACGTCCCGGGCGCCGCCCCCGGTGAGTCCGCGCCCGTCGAGCCGGTACCCCGCGACCCCCGCCACCTCGCCGTCGACGAGCGCGGTGACGCCCCGGTCGTGGTGGAGGTGGGCCGCGAGGAAGGCGCGGGCCTTGTCGGGCGGGTCGAGGGCGGCGCCGAGTTTGCGCCCGAACGCCTCCCAGTACAGCGCGGCGACCCTGACCTCACCGCCCTCGGGTACCCCCCGGCGCACCACCGGTCGCGGGTCCATCGGCGTTCCTCCTCGTGACGGCCCCGTACCGGACGGAGCGCGGGCGGCGGACTTGTGCTATCGATAGTAATACGTTCATTCTCGATACGAGCGTTTTTGCAACGATAGTCAACGGGGGAAGATCATGAAGCCACACGCCACGGCGGAACGCGCCGCCGACACCCCGACGCCCGGCGCCGGAACACGGCTCGCCCACGTCGACGCCCTGCGCGGGTTCGCCCTGCTCGGCATCCTCATCGTCAACATCGGTTTCCTGGCGTCGACCTACCACGGCTCGGGGATCGAGGACCCGTCCTTCGGCTCGCCGCTCGACAGCGCCGTCGGATGGTTCGTCGCGACGTTCTTCGAGGCCAAGTTCTTCCTGCTGTTCTCGTTCCTCTTCGGGTACAGCTTCACCCTCCAACTGGCCTCCGCCGAACGGAGCGGCGCCCGCTTCACGCCCCGCTTCCTCCGCCGTCTCGCGGGCCTCCTCGTCCTCGGCGTCCTGCACGCGGTCCTGCTGTTCCCCGGCGACATCCTCACCACCTACGCCGTCCTCGGCCTGATCCTGCTCGCCCTCCACCGCATCCGGCCCCGCACCGCCGTCCGTACCGCCGTGGTCCTCTTCGCGGTGACCGCCGCCCTGTACGCCCTGCTCGCCCTGGGCGTGCACCTGGCGGGCGCCGGCGGGGTGGACCCCGGCGTGGCCGCCGAGGCCGAGCGCGCGGCTGCGGCCCTGCGCGGCGGCGCCGGATCGGTGATCGCCGAGCACCTGGCGCAGCTGCCCGACGTCCTCTTCCTGCTGGTCTTCTTCCAGGCTCCGGCCGCCCTCGCCGCCTTCCTCCTCGGCCTCGCCGCCGGGCGGACCCGGGCGCTCGGCGACCTCGCCCGCCATCGGGCCGTCCTGATCCGGCTGCAGTGGGCCGGCTTCACGGTGGGACTCCTGGGCGGAGTCCTGTACGCCCACGCGGGGCTTGTGCACCCGGGAAGCGCGTACCAGGTCCTCGCCATCGGGATCGACGTCGTGACGGCTCCGCTGCTCGCCGCCGCGTACGCCGCGACCGTGCTCCGGCTCACCCAGGGCCGGTTCGGCGGGCGCGTGGTCGCCGTGCTCGGCCCCGTCGGGAGCATGACCCTCACCGGGTACCTCACCCAGTCGCTCGTCTGCGCGCTGCTGTTCACCGGGTACGGGGCGGGGCTCGTGGGCCGGGTGTCGCCGCCGGTGGTGCTCGCGATCGCCCTCGCCCTCTTCGCCGCGCAGATCGTCGTGAGCCGGTGGTGGCTCCGCCGCCACCGCTACGGCCCGGTCGAATGGCTGCTGCGGGCGTGGACCACGCTGAGCCGGCCGCCGCTGCGGCGGTCGTCGGCCTCGGAGGGCTGAGCGTCCGGAGGCCGGCCGGGCGCGGCCGGCCGCTGGACGCGGCGCGGAGGATGCGGTTAGCTGCCCCTGCACCTATTCAACAAGTTGCATAAGGGGTCGTGTCATGCATCCGTTCCGCAAGGCCGTCGAGGACCGGGACCACGCCGCCATCGAGGCCATGCTCGCCGAGAACGTCGTCTTCACCAGCCCGGTGGCCTTCCGGCCCTACCCCGGCAAGGCCATCACCGCCGCGATCCTGCGCGGGGTCATCCGCGTCTTCACCGACTTCCGTTACGTGCGCGAGATCGCCGGCGCGGACGGCCGCGACCACGCCCTCGTCTTCACCGCGAAGGTCGGGGACAAGGAGATCAACGGCTGCGACTTCCTCCACTTCGACGACGAGGGCAGGATCGACGACTTCATGGTCATGGTCCGGCCGCTCTCCGCCGCCCAGGCGCTCTCCGAGGCCATGGGTGCCCAGTTCGGCCGCATCAGGGCCGAGGCCCTCGCCGCGTCCGGCGCCGGAGAGACCGCCGCCGACGGTGAGCGGTGACCGGCGCGGACTTCGACGCCGTCGTCATCGGCGCCGGCGATACCGGACTCACCGCCGCCACCCTGGAGCCGGACGTGTGACGGCTCCGGGTGGGGCCGTGCCGTGCCGCGCCGCAGGGAGGGGCGGCGGGACAGAAGGCCGTGATTCTCCGTACGCGCAGGCGGGATTCGGGCGTACGAGCGAGTTCGAGCGGCCCGGCTGTTCACCGATTCAGGTGACAGCGGCCGAGGCGAAACGTCCCTCCCCGGAGCGGGGCGGCCACGCTCGAAGCTACACATGGAGCCACCCTGTGGAGCGTCCGATGCAGCTGATCCCCCGTCACGACCCGTACCTCGTGGTCCGCTCGACCGGTGACCTCACCGTCGCCGCCCTCCGCGGTGAGCTCGACCTCGTCCTCGTACGGCACCTGCGGCCCGAGCTGGACGCGCTCGTCCGGGAGTCCGACGCGCTGACCGTCGACATCCGGCTGCTCACCTTCTGCGACGCCACCGGGCTCGGCCTCCTCGCGCACTGCGCCGGCCGCACGCGGCAGCGCGGTGGGCGCTGGAGACTCGTCTGCGACCAGCCGTGGATCCTCCGGCTCATCCGCGTGACCGCCCTGTGCGACCTGCTGTGCCCGGAGGCGGCGCCGCCGGAGGGCGTGCCGGACGCGTGGCCGGAGGGGCTGTTCGGCGACCTGCCCGACAGCCCGTCGTTCGAGCCGACGGCCCTGCCGGATCCGGTGGTCCCCCGCCTCTTCGAGACGGGTGGCACGCGACCCGGCCCGTAGGCCACGACCGCGGCCTGGACCGACCCCGTCCCGGCCGCCCGGCCCTTCGGGCGGACCCGGCCGCCCGGGCGGGCCCGCGCGATACCGTCGGGCGTATGTCTGAAGTCCGGTTGACCACGCCCTCCTTTCTCGTGCTCGGCATCATCGACAAGCTCGGCGAGGCCAGCCCGTACGACGTGAAGGTCGAGGCCGCGCGGACCGTGGCGCCGTTCTGGTCCATGCCCCACGCGCAGGTCTACGCCCAGTGCGACCGGCTCCTGGAGGCGGGGCTCCTCTCGGAGGTCCGGCAGACCGGTGGCCGCAACCGGCGCCTGATGAGGCTCACGGACGAGGGCGCCGCCGCCCTGCGCGGCTGGCTCGCCGACCCCGCCTTCGTACCGGTGGAGGCGCGCGAACGCGGCATCCTCAAGCTGTGGTTCGGGGCGAGTCCGCGGGTCCACGCACCGGTCCAGGTCGAGGAGCACCGGCGGACCCTGGACGAGTACGAGGGACTCGCCGGCGAGGTGGGCGAGTTGCTGACGCGCGGACAGCGCGAGGCGCTGGAGTTCGGCATCCGGTATGAGCGGATGATGGTCGATTTCTGGCAGTGGGTCGAGAGTCGCGAGCCCTGATTCCCGTTACCGACCGGTTGACCCCGGCGGCGCCCCGCCCTACCTTCCTGCATAGTCCAGAAAGGACTATCGCGGCCGTGTGCGCGCGGGGACGGTGAAGGGGGAATCGCCGTGGGGCGTCCGACGAGCACGAGGTGGGGGCGGGTGTCCGCCGTCGCCGTGACGGTGGTCTGCCTGGTGTACGCGCCGATCGCCATGACCGAGCTCTGGCCGTACGCCAGGCCCGGCGCGCCAGCCGTCGGCGAGTGGCTCCTCGGCCGCTCCGTCTCACCGGAGTTCGTGGCCGACGCCGTGCGCGACCGGATGGGACCGTACGGCCGCAGCCTGGTCCCGCTGATCGTCCACTCGGTCCTGGGCGGCCTCCTGATGCTGCTCGGCCCGGTCCAGCTGCTCTCGGCGGTACGCCGCCGCATCCGCCTGCACCGGATCGCCGGAACGGTCTTCGCCGTCACCGTGTACGTGTCCATGGCGGGCGCCGCGCTGTACCTGCTGCGCACCCCGCCGGCGGAGGCCTTCAGCGGCGCCGCGTTCTGGATCGTCCTCGCCACGATCCTGGTCGGCACCGTCGGCAGCGTCACCTTCGGCGTCCTCGCCGCCGTACGCGGCTTCCCGGACCTCCACCAGCGCTGGATGCTGCTCTGCTACGGCTTCCTGATGACCGCTCCGCTGCTGAGGCTCGAATGGGGCGCGCTGCCCTGGCTGTACCCCGGCCTCTCCCTCCAGGAGATCAACCGCGTCGCGATCATGCACCTGGGCGCCCTCGTCGCCTTCGGCGCGCTCCTGGCCTCCCGCGCCCTCGACCGGCGGGCCGCCGTCCCGGGCCTGACCGGCACCTGGGCCCCGGGCCCGGTCCTGGTCGCCGCGCACCTCGCGGGCGCCGCGGGCCTGGCGTGGATCGCGTACGCCTTCCTCGGCCAGGGGGCGCAGGGGAGGCGGCTGCTCGTCGCGTTCCTCGTCCCGTACGTCCTGACGTACGCCGTCGTCGCGGCCCGCGCGGCGAGGGCCCGCGGGAGGGGAGCGCCCTGGGCGCGCGAGGAATGGCGCCTGCACCTGGCGGCCCAGTGCCTGGCACCCGCGTTCTCGGCGGTCACCGTGCCCGTACTGGAACGGACGATGGGCCTGGACCGGCTCACGTCCCTGATCGCGGGCGTCGGCATCGGCGCCGGGATGCTGGCGTACGCGGCGGTCGCCGTGGTCAGCCTGCGCGTCCTGCACGGCCGCGAAGTCCTCAAGCGGCAGCGGGAGTTCGCCGACCTGCCGACCCACCCGGCGGAGGCGGCTCCGGCCGGCGCCGGAACGACGGGGGAGCGGCGATGAGCGGGGAAGGGGCGGCACCGACGGGCGCGGAGGGGGCGGCACCTATGGGCGGGACCGGGCAGCGGACGGCGGCGGCGAGCGCGGGCGCCGCGACGCCCGAGGGCCGCGAACTCTCGCCCGGCATCGTCCTCCTGAGCGGGGTCGTGGGAGGCGTCAGTCTCGCCACGGGGGCCCTGCTCGCCGTGACGAGCCTGGCCGGGTACGCGGCCGGCCCCTGGGCGTCGCCGGAGGCGCTGAGCCCCGGCCTCATCGGCGCGGCCATGGCCGGGGTGGCCCCGGCGCTCTTCACGATCGGCGGGGCGCGCGTCTGGGAGGAGGTGCGGAGCCTGGTGCTGCCTCTGGTGATCGTGCTCGTCGGCCTGTTCACGGTGAGCCTGCTGAACGCCGGCTCCCTCCAGGCGGTCAAGGGCGGCCCGCTGTTCCTCGCCCTCTTCAGCCTCGGCTGGGTCGCCACCCTCGGCCTCCTCGCCCTCGCCGTCGTGGGCTGCCTCGCCGCGCAGTACCGCCGACCCGCCGGACCGACGGGCGCGGCGCGGCGGTCGGGAACGGCTGCGGCCGGAGAACCGGCGGGAACGGCTGCGGCCGGTGGGGCGCCGGGTGCGGCTGCGGCCGGGAGCGCGGCCCGGCGGCGGCCGGTCGTCCCGATGCCCGGCTGGTCGAAGCCGCCGCTCGCCGTCGTCGGCTCGGGCTGGCTCGGCATCGGGGCCGGACTGCTGGTCGTCCCCGGGTTCTGGGGCGCCCTCGTGCCGTGGACCGTGAACCGGGCGGACGCGCAGGGCCTGGGCGTGTGGGCACTCGCCCTCGGCGTCGGCGTCCTCGCCTCCCTGGCCGAGGACGACCTGACCCGTCTCCGCCCCGCCCTCCGGGCGGTCCCGGCGGTGGCGCTGGCCCTCGCGGTCGTCCTCGTCGTCCACGGCCGAGCGGTCGACTGGGCCTCGGGCCCCGGCATCTCCCTGATCGCCCTGGTCACCGGCCTCCTGACGACGGGCGTCACGGGCGGATGGCTGCTCTCCCGCTCGACCCGCCGCGGCGGCGGGACCCCGCCCGTCGTGCCGTGATCACCACCGTCGTGTCATGACCACCGTGACCACCCTGGCGACCGTGACCACCGCCTGCGTCACGGAGTGCGGAACCCGCGGAACGTCACCGGCCTGCGGGTCACGAAGCCGAGCCGTTCGTAGAGCGCGATCGCGCCGGTGTTCGCCTCGGCCACGTGCAGGAAGGGGCGCTCGCCCCTGGCGGTGATGCGTGTGACGAGCGCGCCGACCAGGCGGGCGGCGTGCCCCCGCCCACGGGCCTCGGGCGCGGTGCAGACGGCGCTGATCTCCGTCCAGCCCGGCGGCCGGAGCCGCTCGCCCGCCATGGCCACCAGCCCGCCTTCGTCGCGGATTCCGAGGTAGGTGCCGAGTTCGTGGGTGCGTGACCAGAAGGGCCCCGGCTTCGTCCGTGAGATCAGGTCGAGCATCTCCGGGCCGCTGTCGGCGCCCAGTTCGACCACGCCGGCGTCGGTCTCTTCCCCGGCGTGGCCGGGCAGGGCGTCCTCCGGCCAGATCATCTGCCGGCCTTCGAGCACGAAGACCGGCTCCCAGTGCGACGGCGGGGTCGCCGGGCAGTTGAACATGTCGGCGAACTCGCCCCGACCGAGGAGCCGGACGAGGTCGTCCCAGTCCGCCGGACCCGGATCGGCGGACACCGAGGCGAAGGTCGAGACGTCCGGCAGGTAGGTGGCGGCGCGGCCCACGCCACGGGCCAGATGCGCGTGACGACCGCGCAGGGACTCACCCACCGGGTCGTCGAGTGCGACGACGTCGAGGTTCACCGACATGCTCTTCCTCTCCCCTGCGGACACCGGCCACCGGACGGCCGGGCGACGCCCGCCTCCGGTACGGCATCCGCGATCTGTGCCCGCGCGGCGCGAGCGGTCTCACGGACAGATTGTCGCTCACGGGGCTGATCGGCCCGCAGGCGGTCGGCGACGGTGACCACGGCCTCTCGTGATCCCCCCGGGGTGCCGCGGGACCGCGCTCCGCCGCGGTCCGGGGGGACGAAATCCCGTGGCAGCGGGGGCCGGTGGGAGTGATGATGTCCGGATGACCCAGCATGCCGGGACCACCCCGCCCCCGCCCGTGGACGCCCTGATCGTCGTGGACGTGCAGTCCGCCTTCGTCACCGGGGACGGGGCCGTGCCCGCGGCCGCTCGGCTCGTCGACCGCACGGCGGACCTGATCGCCCGGGCCCGGAGGGACGGTGCCCTCGTCGTCCACCTCCAGAACGACGGACCGCCCGGCTCGGAGGACGAACCCCACACGCCGGGCTGGGAGCTCCACCACCCCGTCGAGCCCGGACCGAGGGAGCTGGTGATCCGCAAGCCGCACGACGACGGCTTCGAGGAGACCCCGCTGGGCGGCGTGCTCGCCGACGCGGGGGTGCGGGCGCTCGCCGTCTGCGGAGTGATGTCCGAGATGTGTGTCCAGGCGACGGCCCGTACGGCCCTGGCGCGCGGCTACCGCGTCGTCGTGCCGCACGACGCCCATGCCACCCAGGACGTTCCGGCGGCGCCGGGGATCAGCGAGGTCGTCCCGGCCGCGACGGTCTCCCGGGTCGCGGCCTACGCCCTCGGGAGCGACGCGGAGGTCACCGTCCGCGCCGCCGACGTCGCGTTCACCGCCCCGGCCGCGGGCTGAGGCTCCCGCGCGGAGTACGCCGGTCGCGGGTCACGAGGACCGGCTTGTCGGGCGCGGCGGGGGCGGTTCACGCGGCTCCGGCCTGCCGGGTGCGGTTCGGGAGAGTCCCGCTGTTCCGTCACTCCGGGCGCAGCGAACGCCAGACGCGGTCCGGCAGGATTCGCGTCGCCCGGGCGAGATCGACCTCGTGCGCGTCGCAGAGCCAGCGGCGCGCGGTCTCGGCGGCCGGCCCGATGACCAGCGCCTCGACCAACGGCGCGGGCGTCGGCGCGATCTCGCCCGCCTCCACCAGCGGCCGCGTCCACGCCGCGAGCGCGGTGAGGAACGGCTCCCTGGCCTCCCGGATGCGGTCCGCGTGGGCCACGAGATGACCCGAACAGGCGGAGGCGTGGATGAACAGCGCGGCGTCCGGGTGCTCCTCGGTGAAGCGGAGGTACGCGGTGACCGCCGCCCGCACCCCGGTGCGGGCGGTCCTGGTACGGCTCAGGGCGTCGACGACCTCGCCGTACAACCGCTCCGTGCACCGGATGTACAGGGCGGCGGCGAGGCCGTCGAAACTGCCGAAGTGGTGGTAGAGGCTGCCGAGGCTGACACCGCTGGCCGCCGTCACCGCGTTCACGGTGAATCCCTGCCGGCCGGAGTCCGCGTACACCCGCAGCGCCGTGGTCAGCAGGCGCTCGACCGTGGCCTCGCCACGCTGCTGCTTAGGAGACATGGGGCACACCCTAGTGCAGCCCCGATTAGAAGATGGTTCTAGTAAAGAGGCCGTGGGGCACCCGGATCGCCCCGGCCTCCGGTGGGCCGGAGCGCGTTCGTCCGGAAGGGGCGGCGGTCAGCCCCGGAAGTCCTTCGGGCGCTCGGCGGAGGCCTCCGCGAGCGCCTTCGTCACGGCGTCCACGCCCTCCCGCAGGCCGTACACCGGCGTGCCCGGCTGCTGGCGCCAGGAGTCGTCGACTCCACCCGAGTCCACGGTGTCGAATCCCAGCTCGTCGATGAGGAGGCGCACCTTCTCCTTCGCCGCCGCGTCGTCCCCCGCCACGGGCAGGGCGAGCCGGTCCGGCGCGCCCGCCGGACGCGGCCGCTCCAGGATGTCCTGGGCGAAGGTGCCGTTGAAGGCCTTGACCACCGGGTGGCCGATCTGGCGCTCGGTCCAGCGGCTCTCCGTCAGCCCCTCGTCCTCGATGGCGGCGATGCGGCCGTCGCGCTCACGGGGGTAGTAGTTGCCGGTGTCGACGACGGCGAAGCCCTCGGCCGCCCCGTCGAAGAGTCCGGCCGGAAGGTCCGGGACGTTCTTCAGCGGGACGGTGACGACGACGACGTCGGCACCGCGCGCGGCCTCCGAGGCGAGGACCGGGGTGGCGCCCGTCTCCTCGGCGAGCGCGGTGAGGGTCTCGGGGCCACGGGAGTTGGCCACGGACACGTCGTGGCCGAGGGCGGTGAGACGGCGGGTCAGATTGCCGCCGATGTTGCCGGCGCCGATGATGCCGATCTTCATGGTTGCTTCCTTCTGTTCCGGCCGTACGTGATCACGGCTGTCGTGAACAGCTTCCGTCAGGCGGCGGTGGGGAGGGTACGGAACACGCCACGGAGCCTCCGGGGCCCTCAGGGGGCCGGTCACGAACGATCAGTAAATTGCATAATTCTGCAATTCGATACATCCTGGTCGGGCTGCGTCCCAGGCCAGCCGCGGGCGCGGCACCCCCGCCCGCGCCCCCGGAGGACAGCCCGTGCCGGTCCCGCTGTACCAGGCCAAGGCCGAGTTCTTCCGCCTGCTCGGTCATCCCGTACGCATCCGGGTCCTGGAGCTGCTCCAGGACGGGCCGATGCCCGTACGGGATCTGCTCGCCCGGATCGAGGTCGAGCCCGCGGCCCTCTCCCAGCAGCTGGCCGTGCTGCGCCGTTCCGGGATCGTGACCGCCACGCGCGAGGGCCCCACCGTCGTCTACGCGCTCACGGGCGGAGACGTGGCCCAGCTGATGCGGGCCGCACGGCGGATCCTCACCGACGTGCTCGCCGTCCAGGACCGGCTCCCCGACGGACTCCGCGAGAGCGAGGTCGTGCCCGGCTGACCGGGTCGGCCCGGTCCGGGCCGGCCGCCCACCCGCCCACCCGCGCTCCCGCGGTGATCCCCGTACGAGAAGGACGACGACGCACATGACCATCGAATGGCGCTACACCGTGCAGCAGGACCTGGGCGTCCTGTCCCTGGCCGGGTTCCTCGGAGCCGACGCCCTGGGACGGTTCACCGGGGCCGTGGGGTGGGCGGTCGCGCGGGGGACGGGGCCCGTCGTCCTCGACCTGACGCGGCTGCGGGGCTGGTCGGTGGGCGGGCAGCTGGCCGTCGCGGAGGCCGCCCTGCGGCTGCGGGCCGAGGGCCGGGCCCTCGAACTGGCCGCGATCCCGGCCGACGGCTCCCTCGTACCCGCGGGCGACGGGCACTCCGTCCCGATCCACCGTGACCTGGCCGCCGCGCTCGCCGCGCACACGGGCGCGGGCGTGGAGCAGCGGGCCTGGCGCAGCGACGCGTGGCCGACGGCCTGAGCCGTCGGCCCGGTTCGGCCGCAGGAGCGCCCAACTCCCGCACGCCCTGAGGGAATCGGTACGAAGCCCGCCCCGTCACGCGCGAGGATGGGGGCATGGTGCAGAGTGCTGGGTCGACGCGAGGCGCGGGGTGGGTGCGATGAGTGCGCCGCTCTACCAACTGAAGGCGGAGTTCTTCAAGACGCTGGGACATCCCGTCCGCATCCGCGTCCTGGAACTGCTGTGTGACCGTGAGCACGGGGTGGCCGAGATGCTCCGCGACACCGGCGTCGAACCGGCCTACCTCTCCCAGCAGTTGGCCGTCCTGCGCCGGGCGAACATGGTCGTCGCCCGGCGCGAGGGGACCGCCGTCCACTACGCCCTGACGAGCCCCCAGGTGGCCGAGCTGCTGACCGTGGCGCGCTCGATCCTCTCGGGCGTCCTCGCGGACCAGGCCGATCTCCTCGCCGACCTCCGGGCGGCCACGCCCCGGACGCCGACCCGCTAGGGCCGCAGGGGCGCGGAGAGGTCCGGTCGGACGCCTCACTCCGGCGGGACGACGCCCTTGGCCGCTCGGGGAGCCCGGTCGGCGGTCGCGCGTCGGTCCCGTACCTCGGCCGCGTCCTCGTCGGAGAGGGAGCCGGGTTCGGCCGGGACCCGGAGGGCCAGGCCGATGAGCGCGGCCTCGCGGGGTGTGGCCGGGCTCGCTCTCGACCCGACCGATGTCCTGTCCTCCCTCCGGCGGGCGAAACGCCCGGGAGTCGTGCCCACCAGCCGCTTGAACGAGCGGCTCAGATGCGACTGGTCGTAGAAGCCGGTCACCGCCGCCACCTCCCCGGGCGCCCGTCCGTCCAGCAGCAGCCGCCGCGCGCGGTCGAGCCGGCGGGCCGTCAGGTACTGGTGCGGGGCGATGCCGAAAGCACCGCTGAACGCCCGTACCAGATGCGCCGGATGGGCGTGCAGGAGCCGCGCGGCCTCGTCCAGCGTCACCCCCTCCAGCACCCGTTCGTCGAGGAGCTCGCGCAGCTGTCCGGCCACACCGGGACCGGCCGGGCGGCCGGGCGTGACCGACCGGGGCCTGAGGTGGGTGCGCAGCCGGTCACGGATGAGGGCGAGACGGCTCTGCGCCTCCAGCTCCCCACCCGGGTCCGCGAGCGCGGCGTGCAGCTGGGCCACGCGGTGGCGGAGCAGCGGATCGACCAGGTCGGGCCCGTCCACCGCCGCGCCGATGAAGGTCTCGTCCAACTGGGTCAGGTCCAGATAGAGGACCCGCTTGCGGAACCCGTGGGGGGGTGGCGGGCGAGCCGTTGTGCGGCACCTGCGGCGGGAGCAGGGACACCGTGTCACCCGGAGTGCCGTGCTCGCGCCGGTTCAGGTCGTAGCGGACGACGCCGTCGTCGACGATGAGCAGGGTCCACACGTCGTGGACGTGCATCGGATAGGCGTGCGCGGTGAAGTGGGCGTGGAAGACCTCCACGACCCCCGGGACGTGCGGGCGCCACGCCGAAACCTCCTGCCGGGCCACCATGCAAGGAATGTACAAGACCGGCACGGCGGGCGATCGGCAGTCTCACACCATGACGACCACCGACAACGCCCCCGTCCGCTTCGACACCAAGATCGCCGTAATCCTGCGGGAGGACCTGGAGACCTGGCAGCGCCTGAACGTCACCGCGTTCCTGGTCAGCGGCCTCGGCTCGGAACTGCCGGAGGTGATCGGCGAGCCGTACGCCGACGCCGACGGCATCCCGTACCTGCCGATGTTCCGGCAGCCCGTCCTCGTCTTCGAGGGCACGAAGGAGACGCTGACGGCGGCGCACGCCCGGGCGCTCTCCCGCTCGCTGCCCCGGTCCGTCTTCACGACCGACCTCTTCGGCACGGGCAACGACCGGGACAACCGCGCGGCGGTACGGGCCGTGGGCACGGACGGGCTGGATCTGGCGGGCCTCGCCGTGTACGGCCCCCGCAACGCCGTCGACAAGGTGCTCAAGGGGGCGCGGATGCATCCTTGACGCGCGCGGACGCGTGGGGCGAGGTGTGCGCGGGGCGTGTGTGCTCGGGCGGGCGCTCCAGGAGGGCGCTCACGGAAACGATCCGCGCGTCCACGGTCCTCGCCTCCGCCTGACGCCGTTGTCGGTGGTGTGCCGTACAACTGAGAGCGGGGAAGAGAACGACCGAACGACTCCGTGGCCCGAGGGCCGCGGGGCGCACGACCGCGTGACCGCGCGAGGGGGACTGCACGTGGACGCTTTCACGGATCCGGGGGGCGTCGACCGCGCGCCCCTCGTCGGACGGACGCGCGAACTCGACCGGCTCGACGCGTTGCTGCGCCACCGTTCCGAGGGGACGGGCCCGGTGGCCGTGGACGTGACGGGGGAGCCGGGCATCGGCAAGACGCGGCTCCTCACCGAGTTCGCGGCGAGGGCCCGGACGCGCGGGGTGACCGTCCTGCGCGGCCACGCGGGCCCTGGGGACCCGGACGCGGGCGCGCCGTTCCACCCCTTCGTGGACGCCTTCGCCGACCTGGACCACCGGGACCGCACCCGGTCGCCGGCCCTGTCCGCGCTGGCGGAGCTCGTGGAGTCACCGCCGGAGCCCGACGAGAGGGCAGCGGCGGTCGCGGGGGTGCGCCGAACCGGCCCGGCGGGCCGGGGCGATCGGGCCCGTGACGGCGCGGTGGCTGACGCGGGCGGCCCGGCTGGTCCGGGTGGTCCGGGTGGTCCGGGTGGTCCGGGTGGTCCGGCTGGTCCGGGTGGTCCGGGTGGACCGGGCTGGGCAGATGACCCCGCCCACGCCCGCGAGCCGGACGACCCCGGCCCGGCCGATGAGCCGCACCGGACCGCCGGGTCCGATCACGCCGGCGAGCCGGACCGGGCCGGGCGGTCACGCCGTGTCAGTGGCCCGGACCGCCGGGGCCTCACGGCGCCCAGCCTGGACCGCCTCGCGCGGGCGCGGCGGATCGCCGCGGCGATCGGCCGGGTTCCGGCCTCCTCCGGGCTCGTGCTCGTGCTCGACGACTTCCACCGGGCCGACCCCGCCTCCGTCGCCCTCGTCGACCATCTCCTGCGGCATCCGCCCCGGGTGCCCGTCCTCCTCGTCCTCGTCCGCCGCGAGCGGCAGACCGAGACCGCGCTCGCCTCGGTCCTCGCCCGGGCCGCCGACTCGGGGGACCTCACCCGGCTTGCCCTCGGGCCGTTGACGCCCGACGACTGCGCCGAAGGGCTCGTGCCCGGGCTATCGCCGGACCTCGCCCGGGAGATCCACGCCGACAGCCTCGGCAACCCGCTCTGTTTCCGGGCCCTCGCACACGCCCGTACCCGCCGGGGGGAGGCGCCCGGCACCGGACCGGTCGCGGTGCTCCTCGACGAGCTCGGCCCGCTCGGCGGGACGGAACGGGCGCTCGTCGAGGCGCTCGCCGTGCTCGGCGGCCGCGCGACGCCCGAGCTGCTCGCCACCGTCGCCCTGACGTTCCCGCACCCCGCCGCCCGGTCCACGACCGACGGGGCCCTGAGAGAGCTGACCCGTCGTGATCTCGTCCGGCCCGCCGAGGACGGGCGTGTCCTCGTGCCGCGCCACCCCGCCCTGGCGGAACTCGTCCGGAGCACGCTCGACCCCTGGCGCCGCCGCGAGCTGCACCGGAGGGCGGCCGACGCCCTCGCCGGGGCCGGGGCGCCGGTGACCGAGCGCGCCCCGCACCTCGTCCGTGCCGCGACGGCCTGGGACCCGGCCACGGCCGGCGAGCTGGTCGAGGCCGCCGAGCGGATCGGCGCGGCCGACCCCGCCCGCGCCGCCCACTGGCTCGCGGCCGTCCTCGCACTGCTCCCCGACACCCACGAGCACCTCGCCACCCGCCGGGAACTGACGCTCCGGCGGGCCCAGGCGCTCGGATCGGCGGGCCGGGTGGCGGAGAGCCGTGACCTCCTCCACCAGCTCATCGACGCCTGCGGCCCCGGCGGTGCGACCGACGAGGGGACGGCCGAGCTGCGGACCTCCGCCGTTCTGCTCTGCGCCTTCATGGAGCGCCACCTCGGCCGCTACCCCGAGGCGGACGCGCTGCTCCGCCGCGAACTGGAACGGACCCCCGGGCCCCGCGCCGACCTGCGGACCTGGCTCGTCGTCGAGTGGGGCTGCCGGGCCCTGTTCGCCGCCCGGTACCCCGAGGTCCGCCCCGTCCTCACCCGCACGCTCGACGAGGCCCGGCGGCGGCGCGACGAAGCGGGCACGGCGGAGGTCCTCACGCTGGCCGCGCTCGGCGAGGCGTACGAGGGCGACACCGCCGCGGCCCGCGTCCACGCGGCGGAGGCCGCCGCCCTCACCGACGCCTTCACGGACGGTGAACTGGCCTCCCACGCCGAGTCGCTGGTACGGCTCGGCTGGACCGAGGTCTTCCTGGAGCAGTACGCGGCGGCCGAGCGTCACGCCACCCGGGGCATCGGGATGGCCCGCCGCGCCGGACGCCCGTTCGCGCTCTCGCAGCTCCTCCTCTGCTCGGCGTACGTCCACCTCCTGACCGGCAGGGTCGCCGCCGCGCTCGACCTGGCCGACGAGTCCCTCGCCGTCGCCCGCACCCTGGGCGGCGCCGAACTCGTCGGATTCAGCGGGGCGATCCGGGCCGTGGTCCTCCTCCACGCCCGGCCCCTGGGCGACCCCGAGGCGCCGCGCGCCGCCGGGGAGGCCGCGGCCGCGGTGGGGACGGCCGAGGGCTGGTGGGCCACCCAGACCCGCAGCCTCCTCGGCTACGCCGTACCGCTCGGCCGGGACCCGCACCGGGTGCGGGAGGTGCTCGTGCGCGCGGGCGGCGACCGGGACCTCTCCCGGCTCCAGCCCTCGCTGCGCCCCGGCTACCTCGAACTCCTCTCGGGCGCGGCCCTCGCCGCCGGAGACCTCGCGGAGGCCGAGCGGGTGGCCCGCCGGGCCCTCGCGGAGGTGGAGCCGCTCGGGCTGCCCGTCCAGCGTTCCGCCGCCCTCCGTGCCTGGGGGCAGGTGCTGGCGGGACGGGGCGAACCGGCCGCCGCCGCACAGGCGTTCACCGAAGCGGCGCGGGAGAGCGCCCGTTCCGGAGCCCTGCTGCGCGAGGCGCACAGCCTGCTGCTCGCCGCGCCCCGGACCCAGGAGGCGGGTGACGCGGCCAGGGCCGCCGCGCAGTGGCGCAGGGGCCGCCGGCTGGCCGCCGAGGGCGGAGCCCGCATGCTGGTCGACCTCGCCGACCGCACCAGGCCGGCGCCTCCGGAGGGGCCTGCCGGGGGACGGCTCGCCGTCCTCACCCCGCGCGAGCGGGAGATCTCGGTGCTGGTCGCCGAGGGGCTGACGAACCAGGCCGTGGCGGACCGGCTCTGCCTGAGCCCGCGCACGGTCGAGAGCCATGTCGCCCGGGTCTACCGCAAGACGGGGGTGGAGACCCGGGCCGGACTCGCCTCCCTCGTCGTCAGGGACGGGGCGGGCGGCGGTCAGTCCTCGCGGGGGTAGGCGGCGGTGACCCGCCCCTGCGCGTCGGCCTGGAGGTAGGCGGAGCCGTAGGAGTCGGACAGGTAGACGCTCATCCCGGCCTTGTTCCCGGTGAGGGTCGACGCCGGGCTGAGGACGAGGTAGCGGCTGGTGGGCTCGGCGACGCCGAGTTCCTTCTCCGCGCGCTTGATGAGGGCCGGCAGGTTGTCCCACGAGAAGGAGTTCAGGTCGACCGGGACCGAGCCGGGGAACGCGGTGCCGGATCCCTGACGGACGGCCACGTCGCCGCCCCGGTAGACGTACCGGTCGTAGCGCTTCGTGCTGCCCTTCACGACGGACTCGGAGATCGCGTAGTCCGGGTAGACGACGAATCCGGTGACGGTGGTCCCGCCCGCCGAGGCCTTGATCGCGGCGATGGCGGCCCGGACCCCGGCGGGCGTCAGCAGGTCGCGCCGCACCGGCTCCGCGTCCTTCGAGGGCGTCGGCGTCGGCGTCTTCGACGCGGCGGGTCCCTGGGCCACCGGGCTCTGTCGCGAGGGCGTCGCGCCGCTCGGCCCGCCGCCCGGGTCGGCCGACCGCCAGTCCCAGTTCATGGCGGCGACGGGGATGCCGACCGCGAGCACCACCACGGCGGCGGACCCCAGGAACCGGCCGGTACGGCTCCGCCGACGCCGCTCGGTGCCGTGTACGGGAGAACCGGCCGAGGGAACGGTCACGGGGGAGCCGCCCGGGAAGGCAGCCGCCGGGGCGCCGCCGGGGAAGGCGGCGGCGGGCGGGCCGCCCGGGAAAGCGGGCGTCGGCGGGCCGCCGGGGAAGGAGTCGGCCGGGAATCCGACGGACGGATCGGTCGCCGGAGCCGCGGGTGCCCCCCAGGTCGCACCCGCTCCAGGAGCCGCGGGCGTCCCCGAAGCCGCACCCGCCCCCGAGGCCGAAGGCAGTGGCGGCGCCAGGTGGAAGGAGGTTGTCCCGCCCCCGTCGTCTGCCGCGTCCTGACGGCCGGTCGGCCGGGCGGCCGGGGCCGCCGTGGTGAGGGCGGCGAGCGCGCGGTCGAGTTCCGCCGCGTCCGGGCGCGCGGCCGGCTCGCGTACGAGGAGCCGGTTCAGGACGCCGGTCAGCTCACCGGCCCGCCGCGGGGGCGGCACGTCGTCGGAGAGGACGGCCGCCAGCGTCGCGAGGGTGTTCTCCCGGCGCAACGGGTGCAGGCCCTCGACCGCCACGTACAGGAGCATGCCGAGCGACCACAGGTCGGCGGCGGGACCGCTGGCGCCGCCGCCTCGGATCCGCTCGGGGGCCATGTAGTCGGGCGAGCCGATGATCGAGCCCGAGGCCGTCAGGACGGTGGACTCCTGGATCGCGGCGATGCCGAAGTCGGTGAGCACCGGCCGGCCGTCGGGTCGCAGCAGGACGTTGGCGGGCTTCACGTCGCGGTGCTCGATGTTCCGCTCGTGGGCCGCCCGCAGGGCCGAGAGCAGCTCGCGGCCGACCGCGGCGGCCTCGGCGGGGGTCATGGTGCCCCGGTCGAGCCGGTCCTGGAGGGAACCGCCGGTGACCAGCTCCATCACGAGCCAGGGGTACGTCCCCTCGCCCGCGTCCACGATGTGGTGGATGGTCACGACGTTCGGGTGGTCGATCCGGGCCAGGGCGCGTGCCTCGCGCAGGACCCGCTCGCGCAGGGTCCGGGCGCCCTCGACGTCGTGCTCGGCCATCGCGGGGTCCGGCGGGCGGACCTCCTTGAGCGCCACGTCGCGGTGGAGGGCCAGGTCGCGGGCGCGCCAGACCGTGCCCATACCGCCGCCGCCCAGCCGCTCCACCAGCTCGAAGCGGCCGTCGATCACTCTGCTCACACGCACCCCTGCACTCGGGTCCCCGGGGCGGAGGCGGCCCACGGCCCGTCCCCGCCCACTTCGCCGTACACGTCCACCTGGTAGCGCCCCCGCGGCCCGAACGCCTCGGGGAGCTCGCGCAGCCCCCGCCGGGCACCCTCCGGGCCCGAGTCCTCACCGGCCTCCGCGTCGGCGCAGGCGGCGTCGAGGCCGGGCACGGTGTCGGCACCGACCGTACCGCCAGGGGCGCGGCCCTCGGTCGGCGGGCGGCCGCTCCCGTCCGGCATCCGGTCCGGCCGGTCGCGCTCCACCGGCCCGGACGCCCGGTACGACCCGCGTCCGGCCTCCCGGGCGGCCTCCGCGAGGACGACCTCGGCCGTGGCGTCGCCCCACACGGCCCGCACCTGCCGGGCCCGGGCGCGCAGGGAACGCGCGGCGGCGGCGTGGTCACCGGCGGCCCGCCACAGGTCGGCCGCCCGCTCGTAGGCGCGGGCGGCCTTCTCGGGCGAACCGGCCACGCCGAGCGCGTGCGCCGTCCGGTGGCTCAGGGCCGCTCCGTGGCGCCGGTCGTCCCACGTCAGGGTCTCCGCCGCCGCGAGCGCGTACTCGCGCGCGGCCCGCCCGGGCTCGCCCAGGCGCAGCGCGCACTCCGCGAGCCAGGCCCTGGCCCGGACGCGAGCCGCCGTGTCCCCGTCGTCCGCGAGCCCGGCCGGCGCCTGTTCGAGCAGGTCGCGGGCCTCGTGGCAGCGGCCGCGTTCCGCGTACGCCACGCCGAGCCGGAGGCGCGCGAGGGCGCCGACGCGTTCGTCCTGGGCCGTGCCGTCGGCATGCCGTACGGCCTCGGCGAGGAGGGACATCCCCTCGTCCCCGTCCGGGCCCTCCTCCGGCCCTCCGGTCGTGGGCCCGGGCCCCGGCCCGTCCGGCCCGCCGACCGTCCACGCCAGGGCGAGACAGAGCCGGGCCCGGTCGGCGGCGCGCAGCGGTGTCTCCGGTACGACGGAGGCGAGGGCGGTCCGCAGCAGCGCGGCGGCCTCCTCGTGGGCGCCGGTGGCCCGCAGGACGGCGGCGAGAAGGAGTTCGTGGTCGGTGGCCGGCCACGGCCGCCCTCCGGCGCGGTGGTCCTCGATCGCCGTCCTCAGATGGGCGAGGGCGGCGTCCGGGTCGTCGGACGCGGTGATCCGGCCGAGCAGCGCGCGGGTGTCGGAGAGCACGCCGAGGACGGCGGGTTCGGCCCGGTGGGGCGCGGCGAAGGCGAGAAGCCCGATGAGCTCCTCCCGCAGGGCCCCGGCCTCGGCGGCCGGGTCGGGCGCGGTGTCCAGCAGATCGGCGCGGGCGCGGCCGTGCAGCAGCCGTACCGTCGCGGTCTCCGCGGCGCCGGCCCGCCCGATCGCGTGGAGCGCGACCGCCCGCTCGCACAGTTCGGTGAGCCGGGCGAAGGCCGTCGCGCCCGGGCCGGGGCCGACGGCGACCGCCCGCGCCCGCGAGACCAGGGCCTTGCCGCGCTGCCCGGCCTGTTCGTGCAGGTCGGCGGCGCGGAAGAAGAGCGGCCCCGCCGCGGGCAGCGCCGCGCCCCGGCAGTCGAGCGCGGTCGCGTCCAGGGCGTCGGCGTGGTCCCCGGGGGTGAGGGCCCCGCCGGCCCGGCGCAGTGCGGTGGCCGCCCGTTCCCAGGCGCTCCCGGCCCAGGGGTGGCCGTGGGCGGTGAGCCGCCGGGCCCGGTGCAGCAGCTCGTGCGGGTCCTCGGGCTCGTCGCCGGCGCGGGCTCCCGGGTCGGACGGAGGCGCACCGGGGCGGAACTCGTCGGGCGAGCGGCTGCTCATGCGGGGTGCTCCGGGAAGTGGGGGAGGCGGAAGGAACGGAGGAGGGTGACGACCGGCCTCCGCGGCGGGACGCGCGCGCACAGAGGTCGGACCGACTCTCGCAGTCCCGCGCCGCCCGCACATCCGTAGAACTACGGAACCCTCGGCACCACCCGCCGCCACAGGGGCTGGAAGCCGCCCGCCACCGAGCCTGGAGGCCGCCCCGCCACAGACGCTCGGCACCACCCGCCGCCACCGAGCCCGGGCACCGCCCGCCACCGAACCCGGAGGCCCCGTCGCAGACGCCCGCCCCCGCCCCATCGATCGGCCGCACTGCGCAGCGCCCGCCGTCGACTACTCGGCTAGGGTGATTCGACAGGGAATGTGCCCCCCGGGGCCGGGCCGATGCGTAGGGTCGATGCGTTGGAGACTCACCAGTCGTCGAGCAGGGTTCCGCAGCCGCCCCGGGCGGCCGTCGGGGACGCGGGTGTGCTCCGCGAGCTGCTGCCGATCGCCCTGTGGCGGGAGGACGCCGAGGGCCGCATCGTCGAGTGGTCGCTCGCCGCGCAGGACCTGCTCGGCCACCGCCCGGAGAACGTGCTGGGACTGCTCGCCACCCCGCTGCTCGTCCCCGACGCCAACCGCGAACTGGCCGAACGGCTGACCCGACGCGTGCAGGCGGGCGAGACGATGGTCGGCACGCTCCCGGTACGCCACCGGGACGGCCACACGATCGCGATGGAGATGTGGATCGTCCCGGCCGCCGACCCGGCGGGGCGGCCGGGAGCGATGCTCATCGCGGTCGAGACCTCCGAGGTCCTGCGGATGCGGGAGAACCTCGCGGCGATGGAGAGCCTCTTCACCCAGTCACCGATCGGCCTCGCCCTGCTCGGCCCCGACCTGCGCTTCCTCCGTATCAACGACGCGCTGGCCCGGATGAACGGGGTGTCGGCGGCCGAGCACGTGGGCCGCCGGCTCACCGAGGTCGTGCCCGGCGTGAACGCCGTCTCGCTGGAGTCCCTGATGCGCCAGGTCCTGGAGAGCGGGAACGCCGTCGTCGACGCCCGCCGGGTCGGCCGTACCCCCGCGGACCCCGACCGCGACCACATCTGGTCCTGCTCGTACGCCCCGCTCATCGACCGCACCGACCGGCGTTCCCTCGGACTCATCGCCTCCCTGGTCGACATCACCGAGAGCCAGGAGGCCCACAGCGAGGTCGAGCGGGCCCGTCACCGTTTCGCCCTGCTCGCGGAGGCGGGCGCCCGGATCGGCACGACCCTGGACCTGAAACAGACGGCCGAGGAGGCGGTGCGCTTCCTCGTCCCCCAGCTCGCCGACTCCGCCGACGTACAGATGCTGGAGGCCGTCCTCGAACCGGACGACCCCGCCGCCTCCACGCGGGGCGTGCTGCGGCGCCTCGCGGCCCGGTTCCCCGACCCGACGGCCCCCACGTCGCTGCTCGCCCCCGGGCAGACCTTCCAGATCCCGCTGGACTCCGTGTACGAGCAGGTCGTCGCCCGGGGGCGGCCCACGAACCTCTTCACCTCCGACATCCCGGCGCTCTTCACGGACCCGCGCACCGAGGCGCTCCGCACGTACTTCGCCTCCCGGATCGGATCGGCGCGGCTCGTTCCCCTGGTGGCCCGGGGCAAGGTGCTCGGCGCGGTCACGGTGACCCGGCTGCGCACCCGCGAGCCCTTCGACGCGCAGGACTCCGTCCTCATCGACGAGGTCGTGGCCCGCGCCGCCCTCAACATCGACAACGCCCGCCTCTACACCACCCAGCGCGAGGCCGCCCTCACCCTTCAGCGGAGCCTCACCAACAGCGCCCTCCCCGTCGTCACCGGGCTCGAACTGACCGGCCGCTACCTGCCCGCGAGCGCCCACGACGTCGGCGGCGACTGGTACGACGCCATCGCCCTGCCCGGCGGCAGGACGGGACTCGTCATCGGCGACGTGATGGGACACGGCATCCACGCGGCGGCCGTCATGGGGCAGCTGCGGACGGCCGTACGGACCCTGGCCCGGCACGACATCGCCCCGGCGTCGATGCTCAGCTCCCTCGACGCCGTCGTGGCCGACCTCGGCGAGGACACGATGGCGACCTGTGTGTACGCCGTCCACGACCCGGCCACCGGCGGCTGGGTCATCGCCCGCGCCGGGCACCCCCCGCCGGCCGTGGCCACCCCGGACGGGACGATCACCTTCCTCGACGGACCGCCGGGGACCCCGCTGGGAACGGGCGCCCACGACTTCGGCACGGAGCAGGTCGCGCTGCCGGTGGGCGGCCTGCTCGTGCTCTACACGGACGGTCTCATCGAGGCGCGCGACCGCGACCTCGACGAGGGGATGCGGCAGCTCGGCCGGGCGCTGCGGCGCCTCGACCGTCCCCTGGACACGCTGTGCGACGAGATCCTGGAGCGGCTCCTCGCGGCACCCGCCCAGGACGACGTGGCGATGCTGCTCGCCCGTACGACCCGCTGAGCGGTACGCGTCAGGCCGGGGTCCCCGGGTGCCGGAGCCGGTACAGGTCGCGGAGCAGGGCGATCTCCGCCCCGTGGTGCAGCAGCTCCTGGTTCACCCACCAGACGATGTCCAGGAAGGGATCCTCCGGATCGCTGCCGTGCGGGTAGGTGCTGTGTCCGACGGTGTCGAGCGCCGTGTCGTCGGCGGACAGCAGGGCGTCGCGCCACGCGCCGGCCGCCGCGTCGAAGGCGGCGACGGCGCTCTTCGCGTCCCCGCTGCTCGCGTAGTCGTCACGGGTCAGGGTGTGGCCGCCGTTCGTGTGGTCGGCGCGCAGCGCGAGCAGCTCGCTGAGGTGGCTCAGCCGCCAGGCGATCGTGGTGAACGGCGGGGGAGACGGATGCGGTGGCGGAGTCGCGTCCCGGCCCCAGTCACCGACACCGGTCAGCACGGTGGCGCGGGGCCCGGGACCGTCGGCCCGGCGCCGCACGGACCAGCAGCCGGGCCCCGGCTCCCAGAGGTACTCCGCGTCGGTCATCGGACCGACCTCGACGTCCGTGCCGTTCCCGCTGTCCACGACCGGCCCCGCCATGCGGTCGGTCAGCCGCTGCCGGCCGAAGTCGAACTGGTCGAGGAGGGGGACGAGCCGTGCGGGTACCGCCATCGGACGCTCCGGATCACTGGGGGCAGAGGACTTCGAACCCTGCCACAGGCCCGTACGCCCGCGCCTTCCCGTTTCCGCGCGACCACGCCGCCGCGCGACCAACGTTTCCGCGCGACCCCGGCTCCGGCCGGCCACCCGACCGTGCGGTCGCGGGTCAGGCGCGGTCGATGTGCACGCTGGTCGACTTCACGCGCGCGGTGGCCTGCATGCCGACCTCCAGGCCCAGCTCCTCCACGGCCTCGCGGGTGAGGAGCGAGACGAGCCGGTGCGGGCCCGCCTGGATCTCCACCTGGGCGGCGACGTCACCGAGCTTGACCGCCGTGACGATGCCGGCGAACGCGTTGCGCGCCGAGGTGTACGGCACGTCCTCGTCGCCCGTGCCGCTCTGCGCGACCTCGACCGAGAAGGCGGCCAGGTCGCGGCCGTCGATGAGACGGCGCCCGTTGTCGTCGCGGTGGGTCGTGACCCGGCCTGCGTCGGCCCAGCGGCGTGCGGTGTCGGGGCTCACGCCGAGCAGGCGTGCCGCCTGGCCGATGGTGTAGGACTGCATGGGCGACACGTTAGGTCGTACGGGCGGTGATCGACAATCGAGCGGCCCCCGGCTCAGCCGGAGCCCGGACGCCGCCCGACCGCCTCGACCAGGGGCAGCAGCCGGTGCGCCACCCGCTCGCGCAGCGCGATCTCGGTCCGGGTGCGGACGACGCCGGGCAGTTGGATGAGCCGCTGGATGACGTCCTCCAGGTGCCCGGCGTCCCGGGCCACCACGCGGGTCAGCAGATCGCCCCCGCCGGTGATGGAGAAGGCCTCGACGATCTCCGGTACGGCCGCCAGGGCGTCGCCGACCTCGTCCAGATGCCCCTGGGTCACCTCGACGTGCACGAAGGCGAGCACCGGGTGCCCCAGGGCGGCGGGGGAGAGGACCGGGCCGGTCGCGGTGATCACCCCGTCGCGCTCCAGACGGTCGATCCTGGCCTGCACGGTGCCCCGCGCCACCCCCAGGATCCGCGCGTACTCCCGCACGCTCGTCCGGGGCTGCTCGATGAGCAGCCGCAGGATCCGGGTGTCCAGCTCGTCCACCGCCATGCTCGGCAGGCCTCCTCACGTTCGGATCGCTCCATTCTGGTACAACGCGGGGCAGGCCCGGGCAGCCGGGCAGCCAAGCAGCCCGCCGGCCCGCCAGGCGGGCGGGCGTACGGGCGGGCGGGCCGGGCATGGGCCCCGGCCGGTCGAAACCGCTCCTGAGCCATTGGTCCCTCCCGGTCACCTGACGGCCCAGTGAGATGGACCAATGGTCCAGCCCTCCGACCTTCGGTTGAGCCGCCGTACCCCCTTGCCCCTATCCTTGGAGCCATCACACACCTTCGGCGCCGCGCAGCGCCGTCCGGCGACGAGGCCGGACCGGCCCGCGGTGCCTTCGTCGTGTCCGAGCCCCCACCACCCCCGGGGAGCCTCGCGCGCGGCGCGGAACAGAAACAGGGGGGCGGGATTGGCCGCCGTGCGGAAGTACTTCATGGCCCCGGACCCGGGGCTCGTCCGGCTCAGGATCTCGCTCCGTGCCGTCCTCGGCATCACGCTCGCGGTCGCCCTGGCCGAGCTGTTCGGCCTCTCCCTGACCGCCTCCATCACGGCCGGTCTCGCCGCCCTCCTCGCGCTCTTCACCGTCGGCGACCCCACCGTGCGCCGCCAGGCCGTCACCACCGCCCTGCTGCCGGCCGCCGGATTCCCCGTACTCGCGCTCGCCACCCTCCTGCACGACGCGCCGCTCCTCCGTGACACCGCCTGGATGCTCGTCGTCTTCGCCGGCGTCTACGCCCGCCGGTGGGGGCCGCGCGGGCACGCGCTCGGCATCTTCGCCTTCATGCAGTTCTTCGTCACCCAGTTCCTGCACGCGCTCCCCGCGCAGCTCCCCGAGCTGTACGCGGCCGTCTCGCTCGCGCTGGTCGCCGCCGGGGCGGTCCGCTTCGGAGCCTGGTGCGTCGAGCGGCGCGTCCCGCCGCCGGCCGCGCCCGCCCCGATGCCCGGCACCGGCCTGGCCCGCCCCACCACCCGCCAGGCGTTCCAGGCCACGGTGGCCTGCACCCTCGCCCTCGCCGCGGGCCAGCTGATCTCGCACGAGCGCTGGTACTGGGCCGTCGGCACCGCCTGGTGGATCTTCGTCAACACCGCCTCGCGCGGCGAGACGCTGGTCCGGGGCTTCCGCCGGGTCCTCGGCACGGTCACCGGCATCGCCGCCGGGCTGCTCGTCGCGGTCCCGCTGGGCGGCGCGACCGCCCCCACCGCCCTGCTCGTCGCCGTCTGCGTGTTCGGCATCTTCTACACCGCCCCGCTCTCGTACAGCTGGATGATGTTCTTCGTGACCGTCATGGCGGGGCTGCTGTACGGGCTGCTCGGCGTCCTGCACCCCGGGCTGCTCCTGCTCCGCTTCCAGGAGACCGCCGTCGGCGCGATCGGCGCGGCGATCGGCGTGGCCCTGCTGCCGGTGACCACGCACGCGGCCACCAACGCCTGGATCGAGCGGGCCGTGACCTGTGTGCACACCTGCACCACGGCCGCCGCCCGCCGACTCGCGGGCGACCCGGACGCCGACCCCGCGCCGCACGCCGCCGAGCTGGAGCTGCTGCTCGGCCGGGCCCGGCTCTCCCTCGCGCCGCTCGTCCACCCCCTGAGCCCGCTGCGCGCCCGCAAGGCGCGCGCCCGCCGCGTGCTCGCGCTCCTGGACGACTGCGCCCGCGAGATCCGGGGCCTCGCCGCCGTAGCGGCCGACCCGGACGCCTCGCACGACGCCCGGCTCACGGCCGCCGCCTGGCGTGTGGAGGCCGCCGTCCACGCCCTCGTACCCCCGTCCCGTCCGGTGGGCGCCTCGGTCGAGCGGGCCGTCGGCGTCCCGCACCACCATCCCGGCGCGGAGGCCGCCCTCGGCCACCTGCACGGCCTGGAACAGGCCCTCGTCGACCTCGCGGCCCCTCTGCGGACCTCACCGCGCGCCCCGCTGGTCCCGGCTGCCTGACGCGGGGACCGGGCACGCCGTGCCCGGTCCGCCCGCCACCGGCCACCCCGCTCTGGTCTAGACCGCCTGCTACCGTCGGCCGGACGAAGGCCGGTCGACCGCGACCGGCCCCGGGACAGGGGAGGCGCCGTGGGCGGCACAGGGACGGTTCGGGGCCCGAGCGGGGTGCGGGCGTACATCGGCTCCTTCACCTCGGCCGGCGGGCGAGGCGTGCTCGCCGCCGACGTGGACGGGACGACGGGCGAGCTGACCGTCACCGGCGGGAGCGACGCCGTCGCCGACCCGTCCTTCCTCGCCCTCGCGGGCTCCGTGCTGCACGCCGTCTCCGAGACCGAGGCGGGCGCCGTGGCCGCCTTCGACATCGCCGGCCCCGCACCCCTGCCGCTCGGCGCACCCGTCCCCGTCGACGGCGCGGCCCCCACCCACCTCGCCGTCGCCGCCGGGCACCTGTTCACGGCCAACTACACCTCCGGCAGCGTCACCGCCCTGCCCCTCGCCGAGGACGGCACCGCGCGCCCCGCCACGACCGTCCTGCGGCACGAGGGAAGCGGACCGGTCGAGGCGCGCCAGTCCCTCCCGCACGCCCACCAGGTCCTCCCCGACCCGAGCGGCCGGTGGATCGTCAGCGTGGACCTCGGCACCGACTCCGTGCGCGTCTGCGCCCTGGACCCCGCCACCGGGGCCCTCACCCTCCACGGCGAGACCGCGCTGCGCCCCGGCACCGGCCCGCGCCACCTCGCCTTCCACCCGTCGGGTGCGTACGCGTACGTCCTGAACGAGCTGGAGCCCACCCTCACGGTCTGCCGCTGGGACGCCGGGACCGGGGTGCTCGAACCGCTCGGCGAGACCCCCGTCGTCCCCGAGGGCACCACCGGCCCCAGCTACCCCTCCGAGGTCGTCGTCGCCCCCGACGGGCGCTTCCTCTGGGCCGCCGTCCGCGGCGACGACACCCTCGCCGTGCTGGCCCTCGGCGCCGACGGCGCCGAGGCCGCCCTGGTCGCCACGGTCCCCTGCGGCGGCACCTGGCCCCGCGATCTGACCCTCGCCCCGTCCGGACGCCACCTGTACGCCGCCAACGAGCGCTCCGGCGACGTCACCTGGTTCAGCCTCGACCCGGAGACCGGGATCCCCGTCCGCGGGGGAGCGATCGAGGCCCCCGCCGCCTCCTGCGTCGTCTTCGGCTGACGCGGGGGTACGCCGAAGGGCCCGCACCGGTGTCCGGTGCGGGCCCTTCGGCGTACGGGCGGTGGTGGCGGTCCTCAGAGCGAGGGCGCGCCCTGCGGCTGCTGCGGCGGGATGCCCAGGGCGGCCGTGTACTGCGAGAGCACCAGCTTGCCGATCGCGGGGTAGGCGCCCAGCGGTTCGGCGGCCGCGCACCCTGCCTCCTTCGACGCCTCGTCGAGGAGCCCCTCGGCCAGCTCGGGTCCGATCAGGTACGGGGCGAGCGCCAGCTGCTCCGAACCGGCGGCGCGCAGCTGCTCGGCGATGGAGGCGATCGAGCCCTCCTGGTCGAGCGCGGCGGCCATCACGGGCACGGCGAGGCGGGCGGCGAGCAGCATGCCGGTGATCCCGGCGGCCTGCACGGCCTCCTCGCCACCGACGGTGGCCAGGATGATGCCGTCGGCGGCCGTCGCGACCGTGAAGAGCCGGGCGCGGTCGGCGCGGGCCAGACCCGCCTCGGAGAGACGCACGTGCAGGGCCTCGGCGAGCAGCGGGTGCGGGCCGAGGACGTCGGTCAGCTCGGCGGTGTTGCCCGCGTCCATGACGGCCTGGCGCACCTGGCGCGTCTGCGCGCTGTCCGGACCGGCGAGCAGCGGGACGACGACCGCGGCCGGGCCCGTGGGGGCGCTGGCCTCGCGGCCGGCGGCCACGGCCAGCTCGTACCGCTGGGTGCGCAGCGCGGCGGCGTGCGCGAGCACGGTCCCCAGCGTCGGGTACTCGGTGTCGTCACCCTCCAGGAAGCCGATCAGGGCCTCGAGGCCGGGCAGCTCGGAACGGGCGATGCTCACGACCTCTTCGGCCAGCGAGCGTATGGCGGCGGACGGCGCGCCGGGCACAGCGAGAACCAGTGCGGGAGCGCCCTCGGGCGCCGCCGCGGGTTCGGGGCGACGGTGCCGCCCGGACTGACGGGGTCGAGGCATTCGTACAGGCAGGCCGGAAGCAGGCCCATTGGGGGAGCTCATGGCGCCGCATGCTACTGGTTTCGCCCGGCGCGCCGTCGGTTGAGGTACGGTCACGCGGCTTCTGCCCCTCTATGTCCCCTCCGGTCGAGGTCCGCGCCCCCGTTCCACCCCGACGCACCGCCTCCCACCTGGGCGGATGCCTCCGCCTAGGAGGCCCCGTCCGCCCCGTGCGCCCCGCGCGTCCCGTCGGCCCCGTCCGCCCCGTCGCCGAACAGGCGGAGCAGCGAGACGTCCTCCGGCAGCCGCAGCGTGCCGGTGGCGAGTCCGGCCGCGAGGGCGACCGCCCCGGCCAGCGGATCTCCCCCGGGAGCCACGGTCCGGGCGTGCGGGACCAGCTCCGCGAGCGCGGCGCGCAGCGGTACGAGCAACGGGTCGCCCATCTTGAACAGGCCCCCCGTCAACGCCACCAGCGCCCCGGGCCCGGTGGGGCACGCCGCCGCCGCGGCCTCGGCGATGTGCCCGGCGGCCCGCGCCAGGATGTCGGCGGCCACCGGGTCCTCGGCGGCGCACCGGCCCACCTCCGGGGCGAAGGAGGCGAGCACCGCGGGCCGGTTCGTACGGGGGTAGAGCGCGGCGGGCAGTCCCGCCGCCGGTCCGAACAGCTTCTCGGCGCGGGCCAGGAGCGCCGCCGAACCGCCGCGCCGGCCGTCGTACGCGCGCATCGCCGCCTCCAGGCCGGCCCGGCCGATCCAGGCGCCGCTGCCGCAGTCCCCGAGGAGGTGTCCCCAGCCGTCGGCCCGCCGCCAGGAGGTCAGATCGGTGCCGAGCGTGATCATGCCCGTGCCGCCCGCGACGACGGCGCCGGGCCGCTGTCCGAGCGCTCCGGCGTACGCGGTGACCGCGTCGGCCGCGAGGGCGAGCCGCCGGACCCCCCACGCCTCGGCGAAGGCGGCCGGCAGTGCGGCCCGCAGCTCGTCCCCGAGGGTCGCCATCCCGGCGGCGCCCACGGCCACCGCGAGGACCGGCCGCCCGCCGACGGGGTCCGTGAGGGCCCGCACGGCCGGCAGGACCTGGTCGAGGAAGTGCCGGGCGGAGATCCCGCCGGGTCCGGTCGGCACCGGGTCACGCGAGGCGCGGGTGCCGAGCACGACGCCGCTCGCCGCCTCGGCCAGGGCGACCCGGAGCCCCGAACCACCGGAGTCGATGCCGACGACCAGCCCGCCGGACGGGCCGGAGGGGGTGGAGGGCTCGTTCACGGAAACCACGGTGCACCGTCCTCGCAGCGGGTGGGCGGGGGAGTGGGCGGAGTCTAGGGGGTGAACCGTCGGGAACGCCGGACCGGGGTGCCACCGACGCCCGACCGGGGTGTCACGGGGGGCCGGACCGGGGTGCCACCGACGCCCGACCGGGGTGTCACCGGGGCCGGACCCGGCTGTCACTGTAGGCCGGTAGAGTGACGGACCGTGACAGCGCGACCTTTGAACGAACTGGTGGGGCCCGGCTGGGCGGAGGCCCTGAGCCCGGTGGCCGGGCGTGTGGCGGAGATGGGCGACTTCCTGCGTGCGGAGATCGCCGCGGGGCGGACGTACCTGCCGTCCGGGCCGAACGTGCTGCGCGCGTTCCAGCAGCCCTTCGACGACGTGCAGGTCCTGATCGTGGGTCAGGACCCCTACCCGACGCCGGGGATGGCGATCGGACTGAGCTTCGCCGTCGCGCCGGAGGTCCGTTCGCTGCCGGGGAGCCTGGAGAACATCTTCCGGGAGCTGCACACCGACCTGGGGCTGCCCCGGCCGTCGAACGGCGACCTGACCCCCTGGACCCGACAGGGCGTTCTCCTCCTCAACAGGGCGCTGACCACGGCCCCGCGCAAGCCCGCCGCCCACCGCGGCAAGGGCTGGGAAGAGGTGACCGAGCAGGCCATCCGCGCGCTGGCCGCCCGGGGCAAGCCGATGGTGTCGATCCTGTGGGGCCGTGACGCCCGCAACGCCCGCCCGCTCCTCGGCGACCTGCCCGCGATCGAGTCCGCGCACCCGTCGCCGATGTCCGCGGACCGCGGCTTCTTCGGCTCCCGGCCCTTCAGCCGCGCGAACGAGATGCTCCTGAACCTGGGCGCCCAGCCCGTGGACTGGCGCCTGCCCTGACCCCGCCCCCCTCCGGACGGGACTGTCCCCCTCCGGAGGGAACCTGCCCTCTCCGGACGGGACCTGCCCCCCCTCCCTCGGAGGGGGTGACGGGCGGTCGCGCGGGGTCCGTGCGGTCTCAGATCACCGCCGCCCGGACGCACAGCACGTCCGGCAGGTGTTCGGCGAGGAGCCGCCAGGTGTCGCCGTCGTCCGCGCTCGCGTACAACTCGCCGTTGCGGTTGCCGAAGTAGACGCCCGCCGGGTCCGCGTCGTCCGTGCACAGCGCGTCGCGGAGCACCGTGCCGTAGTGGTCGCCCTCGGGCAGTCCCCGGGTCAGCGGCTCCCAGGTGGCTCCGGCGTCGGTCGTGCGGTAGACCCGGCACCGGCGGTCCGCCGGCACCCGGTCGGAGTCCGCGGTGATCGGGAAGACGTAGGCGGTGTCGGGGCGGTGCGGGTGCGCGGCGACCGCGAAGCCGAAGTCGGAGGGGAGCCCGGATCCGATGTCCGTCCAGCTGACCCCCGCGTCGTCGCTGCGGAAGACGCCCCAGTGGTTCTGCAGGTAGAGCCGGTCCAGGTCGCCCGCGTCCTGGGCGATCTTGTGGACGCACTGCCCGAACTCGGGGTTCGGGTCCGGCAGGAACACCGCCGACACGCCCTGGTTGGACGGTGCCCAGGCGGCCCCGCCGTCCCGTGAGCGGAACACCCCGGCGGTCGAGACCGCGACCGTCAGGGCGTCGGGGTCGCGCCGGTCGGTCACCACGGTGTGCACGGCCTCGCCGCCCCCGCCGGGCACCCACCGTGAACGCGTCGGGTGCTCCCACAGCGGGCGGACGAGCTCGAAGGACTCCCCGCCGTCCGCCGACCGGAAGAGCGCGGCCGGCTCCGTGCCCGCGTAGACGACGCCGGGCGAGTGCGCCGGTGCCGGATGCAGCTGCCAGACGCGCTCCAGGGAGGCGCCGGTGTCCTCGGGGAACTTCACCGCGGGGCGCGCCGGTTCGGTCCAGTTCCTGCCGAGGTCGTCGGAGTGGAAGACGGACGGCCCCCAGTGGGCGCTGTCCCCGCCCACGAGCAGACGCGGGGTCGGCCCCCTCGTGTCGACGGCCACCGAGTAGACCGCCTGCGCGGGGAACGCCGGATCGTCGAACTCCCATCGGCCGTCGTGCCTGCGGCCGATGAAGAGCCCCTTGCGGGTGCCTACGGTGAGGAGTACATCGGGCATGTCTGCCACCTCCAGGACGCCGTTGTCGCGGATACCGGCCAGTCTGCACCCGCCCACTGACAACGGCCCCCGGACACTCCCGCAGCCGCCCCGCCACCCCGCGACAGCCCCGGGTCGAAGCCGCCCGCCGCGCCGCCCCGGATGCGTCCGGCCCGGACGCCTTTCCTGCCCCCCCGGAGCCCGGCGGCGGCCGCCGGGCCCCCGGCGGTCAGATCGCCCAGGCGTACGGCGACGGGGCCGGGTGCGTCCGCGCGCCGAGGTCGCGGGCGGCGCGGCGGGCCCACGAGGCGTCGCGCAGCAGCTCGCGGCCGAGCAGGACCGCGTCGGCCTCGCCGCCGGCGACGATCTTCTCCGCCTGCTCGCTCTCGGTGATGAGGCCGACGGCGGCCACCGGCAGCCCGGTCTCCGCCTTGACGCGGGCCGCGAAGGGCACCTGGTAGCCGGGGCCCACCGGGATCTCGGCGGGGCCGCCGTTGCCACCGGTGGAGACGTCGAGGAGGTCGACGCCGTGCTCGCGCAGGAGCGCGGCGAACCGCACGGTCTCGTCGGCCGTCCAGCCCTGCTCCGCCAGCCAGTCGGTGGCCGAGACGCGGAAGAAGACGGGGAGTTCCTCGGGCCACACGGACCGGACCGCGTCGACGACCTCCAGGGCGAGCCGGGTCCGGTTCTCGAAGGAGCCGCCGTACGCGTCGGTGCGGTGGTTGCTGTGCGGGGAGAGGAACTCGCCGATGAGGTAGCCGTGGGCACCGTGCACCTCGACGACCTGGAAGCCGGCGTCGAGGGCGCGGCGGGCCGCGTCCGCGAACTGTCCGGTGATCTCCCGGATCCGCTCCACGGTCAGCTCGGTGGGGACCGGGTAGCCCTCGGCGAACTCGACGGGGCTGGGGCCGACGGGCTGCCAGCCGGGGCCGCCCTCGGGGACGGGCCCGCGGCCCTCCCAGGGGCGCTTGGTCGAGGCCTTGCGGCCGGCGTGCCCGATCTGGATGCCGGGCACGGTGCCGTGCTCCTTGAGGAAGTCGGCGATCCGCCGCAGGGCCTCGGTCTGGGTGTCGTTCCAGAGGCCGAGGTCCGCCGGGCTGATGCGCCCCTCGGGGGAGACGGCCGTGGCCTCGACGAGGATCAGCCCGGTGCCACCGGTGGCACGGGAGGCGTAGTGGGCGAAGTGCCAGTCCGTGGCGACACCCGCGTTCGGTCCGGTCATCTCCGCCGAGTACTGGCACATGGGTGCCATCCAGACCCTGTTGGGCACGGTCAGGGACCGCAGGGTGTAGGGCTGGAACAGGGCGACGCTCATGACGGACTCCGTTTCGGGATGCCTCGAAGGACGCTAGTACGGTAACCATCGTAGTACGGCGTCTGTCAAACTACGAGAGATCTCGTACAATGGCTCCGTATCCCGGATGAAGTGGAGCCGCCACCGTGACGACCACCACGAGCCCCCGCGCCCTCGAACACCCCGCGCGCGACCGGATCCGCCTGGAAACGGTGCTGCACGCGCTCGCGGACCCGGTGCGGCTGAGCATCGTGCGGGAGTTGGCGCGCGAGGGCGCCGAGCTGAGCTGCTCGTACTTCGACCTCCCGGTGACCAAGTCCACGACGACGCACCACTTCCGGGTGCTGCGCGAGAGCGGCGTCATCCAGCAGACGTACCGGGGGACGGCCAAGCTCAGCGCCCTGCGCGGGGAGGACCTCGACGCGCTCTTCCCGGGACTCCTGGCCACCGTACTGGCGGCGGCCGACGCCCAGGCCGCCCGCGGGGACGAGCCCGCCTGACGGACCGGCGCCGGCCGCCTCTGCGCCCCCGCCCCCGAGCCCCGGACGATGCGCGGGGGCCTCGTCCAGGGCGACCCCCGACCCTGGCCCGGAGCGACCCCCGGGGCGGGTGCTCCTACAGCGACCGCATCCTGTTGATCTCCGCGGTCTGCTGGGCGATCACGTCGTTCGCCATCTCCTCCACGAGGACGTTGTTCCCCTCGCTCAGCACCTCGGCCGCCATCGTCACCGCCCCCTGGTGGTGGGTGATCATCAGCTTCAGGAACAGCTCGTCGAAGACCTTGCCCTTGGCGTTCCCCAGCTCCTTCAGCTGTGCCTCGGTCGCCATGCCCGGCATCGAGTGATGGTCGTGACCGGCCTGTTCGCGCGGTCCACCGTTGTTTTTCAGCCAACCTTCCATCGCGCCGATCTCGGGCTGCTGCGCCGCCGCGATCCGCTCGGCCACCTTCCTGACCTGAGTCGAGCCGGCCCGCCGCGGGGCGAGCGCCGTCATGGTCAGGGCCTGTCGGTGGTGCACGATCATCATCTGGGCATACGTGAAGTCCGCGCCGTTGGGGCTCTCGTCCGGCATCAGCCGGGCGGCCTCCTCGGGGGATATCCGCCGGGCCGGCTCCCCGGGCTTGCCCGGGGCCACCACCGTGGTCCCGGCCGATGCGGCGGCCTTCGGCGCGGCCTTGTCCGGCCCCGACTCGCAGGCGGACAGGGCGAGTACGGCGACGGCGGACAGGGCCACGGCGGCGACGGCCCGGTGACGGCGGATCAACAACGTGACCTCCAGGTTTTCTTGCGGCGACAGTGACCGTTCCTAGCACTTTTCTCGGGGTGACCGATCAGAATCCTTCATTACGTCTGTGTTGCCATCTGTTGAGATGTGCACGGCAAGGAAGATACTGCCGAGGTCCAACACCCGTTCAAGGCTGAACGGATACCAGGGAGGACGGAGTGACTTCGTTGCGTACCCCGCGTACCACGTCCCACACGCGTGACCCGCGTGCACGGCTCAGACGCCTGGGCGTGGCATCCGCCGCGGCCGGTCTGCTGGCCACACTGCTGGCGGCAGGCCCCGTGGCCGCCACACCCGATCCCGGAGACGCCCTCGTCCAGGGCAAGGTCTCCTCGGAGCAGGCGGCCGACGCGCGCTCCGCCATTCAGAGCGGTGAGATACCCGGCGTGGACGAGATCGTCCACAGCTCGAACATCAAGCACCTCGCGAACATCCCCAAGGACGCGCTCCAGGGCCTCAACACGGACCTCGCGTTCCAGGGCAAGTACGCCTTCGCCGGCAACTACGACGGCTTCCGGATCTTCGACATCAGCAACCCGAAGGCCCCGAAGACCGTCACCCAGGTCCTCTGCCCGGGCTCCCAGAACGACATCTCCGTCTCCGGGGACCTGCTGTTCCTCTCGACGGACTCCTCCCGGAGCGACAACTCCTGCGCCAGCACCACGCAGCCCGCCTCGGTCAAGGAATCCTGGGAGGGCATGAAGATCTTCGACATCAGCGACGTCAGGAACCCGAAGTACGTCGCCGCCGTCGAGACCGCCTGTGGTTCGCACACCCACACGCTGGTGCCGAAGCGCAAGGACGTGTACGTCTACGTCTCCTCGTACTCGCCCAGCGCCGCGTTCCCGGACTGCCAGCCCCCGCACGACGGCATCTCGGTCATCAAGGTGCCCCGCAAGGCACCCGAGAAGTCCAGGATCGTCTCCTTCCCCGTCCTCTTCCCGGGCGAGGGCCCGGACGGCGGCGGCAACCCGGGCGCGCCCACCAACCCGGGCGTCTCGAAGACCACCGGCTGCCACGACATCACCGTGCTGCCGGAGAAGGACCTCGCGGCCGGCGCCTGCATGGGTGACGGCATCCTCTTCGACATCGAGGACCCCGAGCGTCCGCGGGTGATCGACCGCGTCCAGGACAACGTCAACTTCGCGTTCTGGCACTCCGCGACCTTCAACCAGAAGGCCAACAAGATCGTCTTCACCGACGAGCTCGGCGGCGGCGGCGCGGCCACCTGCAACGCGGCCGTCGGCCCGAACCGCGGTGCCAACGGCATCTACGACATCGTCGGCAAGGGCAAGCGCAGCAAGCTCGTCTTCCGCAGCTACTTCAAGATCCCGCGCCACCAGGCCGACACCGAGAACTGCGTCGCCCACAACGGCTCGCTGATCCCGGTCAAGGGCAAGGACCTCATGGTCCAGGCGTGGTACCAGGGCGGTGTCTCCGTCTGGGACTTCACCGACTCCCGCAAGCCCAAGGAGATCGCCTATTTCGAGCGCGGTCCGCTCTCCGCCACCACCATCGCGACCGGTGGCTCGTGGTCCGCGTACTACTACAACGGCTACATCTACTCGAACGACATCGCCAAGGGCTTCGACGTCCTGAAGCTCTCCGACCGTCGCACCGACCCCGCGAAGCGGATCCGGCTGGACGAGCTCAACGTCCAGACCCAGCCGGACTACTTCGACTACGACGACTGACCGGGACGGCCGGCTGACGGCCTGAACGCCGGCGTGCCGTCGGGCGGACCCCCGTCCGGCGGCACGCCCGCCTCCCAGTCGAGGCCGTACCGGTGGAACAGCTCCGACCGCAGCCGCGCCAGCGGCATCCGCGCGCCCGGAAGCAGGACCGCCACCACCGCGCCCATCAACAGGGCGCGCAGCATCGGATAGTCCGTGTCCACGTCCTCGGAGCCGTACCGGGTGACCGTGTCGCGCAGCAGGAAGGCGAGGCGCTGCTGCTCCTCGCACTGCACGAACCCCTCGGCCTGCAGGATGCCCGCCATGTGGGTCCGCATCAGGGTGGGCCGCTCCGCCGCGAGCCCCAGGATGGCGTCGATCGCGCGGGCCAGCCGCTCACGGCCGTCCTCCGAGCGCGGCTCGCGCTCCAGCGCCGCCTCCAGCGTGAGGTGCATCAGCCGGTGCACCGCAGCCTGGAGCAACTGCCGTTTGCCCGGGAAGTAGTACGAGATCAGTCCCCGCGCCGTACCGGCCCGCTCCGCGATGTCGCCGAGCGTGGTGGCCTCGTAGCCATGTGTGTCGACCAGCTCCACCGTGGCCTGCAGAATGCGCTCCCGCGACCTGCGCCGGAGCTCTTCATTGACCGATGGGCTACGCGGGGACATGCTGGACTCCTGCGTTGACTGGCTGCCGGCCAATATACTCGGCGCATCCCGTCGGCATGCCTCCGTGGCAGGTCGCCGGGGATGCCGTCTGTTCTGGGCGACACGGGGGATCGTCCAGAACAGGCGGCTTCATCGTGCTTCCCCCATTCTGCTCCCGCCGCCGATGCCCCCGTCCTGCTCGTCTCCGGCCCCGGCGTCTCCGGCCCCGGTCTCCCCGGCCCCGGTTCCGCCCGTCCCGAAGGCCCCGGTCCCCCCGGCTCCGGCAGCCGTGACGCCCGTCCCGGTCCACAGACCGCGTCGCGCGCTCCAGCGGTACGTCAGGACCGACACGGCCACACAGCACCAGCCGAGCAGCCAGCCCCCGAGGACGTCCGTGGGCCAGTGGACACCCAGGTAGATCCGCGTCCAGCCCACGCCGAGCACCGAGACGACCGCGGCGACGGTGAGGGCGCCCCAGCCGCGCCACCCGTCGCGCCAGCGCAGCGCGAGGACCCAGAGCAGCAGGCCACAGGTGACCATGGCCGTCATCGCGTGCCCGGACGGGAAGGCGGCGAACCGCGCCGAGTCGACCGGGTCGTCCCACTCGGGCCGCTCCCGCCCCACCAGCGCCTTGAGGCCCTGCTGGAGCCCCACGGCCACCAGGCTCGTCACCGCCACCCACAGGGCCAGGCGCCGTTCCCTGCCCATCCACAGCAGCACCACGGCGGCCGCGGCCAGGGCGCGCATCGTCCACGGGTCCCAGACCCAGTCGCTGAGGACGCGGTTCAGCCCGGTGAGTCCTGGGTCGGCGACGGCGTCACGGTGGAGCGCCTCGGCCACCGAACGGTCGAAGGAGAGCAGGGGTGTCCACCCCGCCGCGACGAGGACGAGCAGCAGAAGGAACAGGACGCCGGAGACCAGAGCGGAGGAGCGCATGCCTCGATCCTGCCCGACATACGGCGTCGCATGATCCTCCGGTCGCCCCGCGCGCGCCGTCGCACCCCTTCCGGCGTGATCGACGGGGGTCCCCCTATCCCAGCGCGCTGAGCGCCGGGACGAGGGCCACGAGCACCGGGACCACCGGGACCATGGACGCGGCCGCGGTGAGCCGCAGGCGGCGGCCGGCCGTGAGCCGGGGTGTCGCGGTGAGGAGCCGGTTCACCCGCCGCGGCAGCTCTCCGTACGGTGCCGTGCCGGGGCCGAACACGCCCCGGTCCTCGTTCAGTTCGACCAGGGCGAGCGCGATCGTCAGACGCCCGAAACGGCGCGAGGCCACGTCGTCGGCGGCCAGCTCCACCAGTCGGTGCATCTCCTCGCGGAAGGCCGCGAAGACCGGGATGCCCGGGAATCCGGCGGCCAGCGCGGCGGAGGAGTGCCGCAGCCAGTCGTGCCGGGCACGGGCGTGGCCCTGCTCGTGCGCCAGGACGGCGTCCAGCTGGCGGCCCTTCAACCGCCGCAGCGCGGCCGTGGTGATGACGAGCTGCGGCGTGGTCCCCGCCAGCCACCAGGCGTCCGCCTTCTCGCCCTCCAGGACCACGAGCCGCTCGCTGCCGGGTTCCTCCCCGGGCAGCATCGGCGCGCGGACGAGCAGATCGCAGCGGCGCAGCCGGCGCCGGGTCCGGGCCTGGCTGAACTCCCGGCCGAGCATCGCCCCGGACCAGACCCCGCCGGCCGCGAGGGCCACCGCGAGCACCGCGGACCACGGCCCGCTCGTCCCCAGCTCGTAGGCGTCCACCACGGCGCGCGGCGCGGGGGCGAAGAGCTGCCCCCGTACGGCCTGCCAGGCGGTCGACGCGCTGAACGTCATGGAGAGGGCGAAACTCAGCAGCACGGCGGCGACCACGCACTGCCAGACCCAGAGGGCCACCACGGGTTCTCGCTCGACCCAGTCCGCCCGTGACAGCAGCCGGGGGGCCGCGAGGGCGGTCAGGAGGCCGAGCAGGAACAGCACGAGGGAGACCCACATGGCGCCAGCCTATGAGCGCGGTACGGTGCGGGGGTATGGCCTCGGACGGCAAGTGACGTACGCCACGGTTTCGTTGCTCCCGGAGCGGCCCTCGGAGGCGACCGCGACTCCTGCGAGCCTCCGTCTCCCGGCCGCCCGTCCTCAGAGGGTCACCAGCATGGCGAGGGTCGCGAGTCCCATCGACAGTCGGCAGGCGAGCGTCAGTTCCGGCCGGGTCGCCCAGGCCGGCCCGGTGCCTCCCGCCCCCACCGCGGGTCTCGCGGTCCTCCGGTCGCCCGTCCCCGCCACGGGGACCGGCAGTGCCACCGGGACGAGTCTCGCGCCCGTGTGCAGCACGTACGCCATGTAGTAGAGGAGCAGCCCGCCCGTGAGCAGCGGTATGCCGCCCGCCGTGGCCGCCGTGTGCCCCGTGTGCGCCCCCGGGGCCGGTGTCGCCATGGTCAGCGCCATGTAGACCATGACGAGCGAGCCGACGAGGTGGTGCACGTGGTGTCCGCCGCGCCGGACCGCGAGGAGGCCGTGCAGCGCCGCGGCGCCGAACACCACCGCGTACACCGCCCAGCTCCACTCCGGCGGCGTGAGCGCCGCCGTGGGCAGGGCCATCGACGCCATTCCGAACCCCATGACCGCCTCGCCGCCCGCGGCCCGGCGCTCCTCCCCGGTGCACGCGCGCATGCGCGCCAGGCAGTACGCGCCGGTCGCCACGCACAGCGCGACCATCAGCCACCCGGACAGGGCGGGTCCGTGCACGGCACACCTCCCCCTCGACGCCGTCCCTCCCCGGAAGATGCCCGCCGCCGGTGGTGACCACGCGGGCGCACGGGTGCGCACAGGCGTACGAGGGGGAGTGAAGGGGTCGCGTTAGGCTCGGGACGATCGCGTACGCCGATCGTCAGCGCCCGAGGGGAGCCCCCGTACACATGGACACCGCCACGTCGCAGGAGACCGGCCGGATCAGCTACCGCGAAGCGGTCCTGGACGACGTCCCCGCACTCGTCCCGCTCGTCGAGTCGGCCTACCGGGGCGACTCCAGCCGCGGCGGCTGGACCACCGAGGCGGACATCCTCCAGGGGCAGCGCACCGACCCCGAGGGGGTGGCCGCCGTGATCACCGCGCCCGGCAGCCGGCTCCTGGTCGTCGAGCGCGACGGCGGGATCGTCGCCTGCTGCCAGCTGGAGCACCGCGGCGAGGCCGCCTACTTCGGCATGTTCGCGGTCCGCCCCGAACTGCAGGGCGCGGGGCTGGGCAAGCAGATCATCGCGGAGGCGGAGCGCCGGGTGCGCGAGCTGTGGGACGTGCGCGAGATGCACATGACGGTGATCTCCGTACGCGAGGAGCTGATCGCCTGGTACGAGCGGCGCGGCTACCGGCGTACGGGGCGGACGACGCCCTTCCCGTACGGCGACGAGCGCTTCGGGCTGCCCCAGCGCGACGACCTGGAGTTCGAGCTCCTGGTGAAGCCGCTGAGCTGAGCAGGGCGGCGGAAGGGTGGCTTCAACCCTGACCGACAGGAAAAACTTCTGTCATCAGGGGGGTCGCGCAGGATAATTTCTCTTGCTCCCCTTGTGGCAAAGAACCGTCAATGGTTACGGTGTCTTGACGCGAGGTTCTCCTGTGAAGGAAGAGGCATGACGGAAATTCTTGTGCAGGACGTGACCGGTGGGGGGATATCCACCGCCGCCCGGGTGATCGACCACCCCGCCTGGCCCGAGCTCAAGAATGCCGTGGAGGAGTTCCGCGCCTGGCAGAGCGCGGACGGCTCCATCGACTTCGAGCGCGAGGGTGCCCCCGCCCGCTCCCTGGCCGAGCTGACCCTCGACCGCGTCACCGCCGCGGTCGAGCAGCTCTCCCCGCTCGTCCCCCACGACGGCGCCTACCACCGCGCCCTCGTCTCCGACCTGCGCAAGTGGGCCGAGAGCGGCTTCGTGGTCCCGGACTTCCTGGACTCGCTGCTCGCCTTCCAGCCGGCCGCCGACCGCGTGGACGGGCTCCAGCACCTGGTGCTCTTCCCGATGTACACGCAGAACGGCAACCCCGACCGCAACCTCGAAGCCGTCGTGCTCCGCATGGTGTGGCCGGAGTGGCTCTCCGAGCTGGAGCGCACCCGCTACGACAACCCGCTCTTCTGCGGCATCACCTTCGAGGACTTCACCGCCGGGTACGACACCAACTCGGCCGTCCTCTTCCCGGAGACCATCGCCGTCCGCGAGGCCCCCGAGCGCTTCACCTGGGGCGGCATCTTCTGCGACCGCGAGGCCGCGCGCTTCCGCAAGGTCACCGAGGCCGCCGTGGACACCCTCGGCATCCGGCTGCCCGCCGACATCGCCGCGATGATCGACGACCAGGAGCGCTGCGAGAAGGCGTTCGTGCTCTGGGACATGGTCCACGACCGCACCCACAGCCACGGCGACCTGCCCTTCGACCCCTTCATGATCAAGCAGCGCCAGCCCTTCTGGATGTACGGCCTGGAGGAGCTCCGCTGCGACCTCACCGCCTTCAAGGAGGCCGTGAAGCTGGAGGCCGAGGGCAACACGCACGGCCGTGACGTGCAGTACGCGGTCCTCTTCGACCGGATGTTCCGCTTCCCGCTCACCGGCGACCGGAACCGCAACTACGACGGTCTCGGCGGCCAGCTCCTCTTCGCGTACCTCCACAAGAACGACGTGGTGCGCTGGACGGACAACACCCTCAAGATCGACTGGCAGCGTGCCCCCGAGGTCACCAACCAGCTCTGCGCCGACATCGAGAAGCTCTACCGCGACGGCATCGACCGCCCCAAGCTCGTCCACTGGTTCAAGGCGTACGAGCTCGTCTCCACCTACCTCGCCCCGCACCCGGGATCGAAGTGGGCCAAGGGCCCGGACGCCCTCGACCTGTCGCTGCCGCCCCGCAAGCTCGTCGACGACGTGCTTCCGGACGAGTTTCCGCTCAGCATGTTCTTTGAGGCCCTCGCCAAGAAGCTGAAGGGCGTGATCGCCGACACCAAGGGGATCACCGCCGCCGACGTCCCGCGCACCGAGCGGGCCGCCGCGTGAGCGCTCGTACGGACGACACGGAGGAGGCGTCGCCCATGAACGCGAACGGAAACGGCGGGCCGCTGGACGGCGCCGTCATCGCGGTCGCCGGCGCGGCCGGCCCGGCGGGCCGCGCGACGCTCCTGCGTCTCGCCGAGGCGGGCGCGACCGTCGTCGGTTCGGACGCCGACCCGGCGCGCCTCGCGGAGGCCGTGGACGCCGCCCGCTACGCGCACGGCGGTGCCAAGGTGGTCGGCGACACCGTCGACCTCCTCGACCTGGCCGCCACCCGCGACTGGGCCGACAAGACCGAGAAGGAGTTCGGCCGGATCGACGGCCTGGTCCACCTCGTCGGCGGCTGGCGCGGCAGCGGCTCCTTCACCGAGACCGACCTCGCGGACTGGGACTTCCTGGAGAAGCTCCTCATCCGCACCGTCCAGAACACCTCGCTCGCCTTCCACGACGGACTGCTCCGGAGCGGCGGCCGCGGCCGCTACGCCCTGATCAGCCAGGTCGGCGCGCACAAGCCGCTCGCGAACAACGCCGCGTACAACGCCGGCAAGGCGGCCGCCGAGGCCTGGACCCTGGCCATGGCGGACTCGTTCCGCAAGCTGGGGGGCGACGACGGCCCGCAGGCGGCTGCTGCGATCCTGGTGATCAAGGCATTGGTGCACGAGGCCATGCGCGCCGAACGCCCCAACGCGAAGTTCGCGGGCTTCACCGACGTCACCGTCCTGGCCGACGAGATCGCCGGCCTGTGGAGCAGGCCCGCCCAGGAAGTGAATGGACAGCGTCTGTGGCTGACCCCCAAGCCGTGACCGCGGCCCTCGGCCCCAGGACCGACGCGCGTCGTCACCACGACCCGTCGGTCCGGGGCTTCGCCAGCGACAACTACGCCGGCGCCCACCCCGAGGTCCTCGCGGCCCTCGCCCTCGCCAACGACGGCCACCAGGTCGCCTACGGCGAGGACCAGTACACCGAGCACCTCCAGCGGATCATGCACAGCCACTTCGGCCCCACCGCCGAAGCCTTCCCGGTCTTCAACGGGACCGGTGCGAACGTGACCGCCCTCCAGGCGCTCACCGACCGCTGGGGCGCCGTCATCTGCGCCGAGTCCGCGCACATCAACGTGGACGAGGGCGGAGCGCCGGAACGGATGGGCGGCCTCAAGCTGCTCACCGTGCCCACCCCGGACGGCAAGCTCACCCCCGAGCTGATCGACCGGCAGGCCTGGGGCTGGGAGGACGAGCACCGGGCGATGCCGCAGGTCGTCTCGATCACCCAGAACACCGAGCTGGGCACCGTCTACACGGTGGACGAGATCCGCGCGATCGTCGAGCACTCCCATGCCAAGGGCATGAAGGTGCACCTCGACGGCGCCCGGATAGCCAACGCCGCCGCCTCGCTCGACGTGCCGATGCGCGCGTTCACCAACGCGGTGGGCGTCGACGTCCTCTCGTACGGCGGCACGAAGAACGGCATGCTCTTCGGCGAGGCCGTGGTCGTCCTCAACCCCGACGCGGTCAGCCACATGAAGCACCTGCGCAAGCTGTCCATGCAGCTCGCGTCGAAGATGCGCTTCGTGTCGGTGCAGCTGGAGGCCCTCCTCGCGAAGGACCTGTGGCTCCGCAACGCCCGCCACGCCAACGCCATGGCCCAGCGCCTCGCGGCCGGGGTGCGCGAGGTCGACGGGGTGGAGATCCTCTACCCGGTGCAGGCCAACGCGGTCTTCGCCCGGCTGCCGCACGACGTCACCCGGCGGCTCCAGGAGCGCTTCCGCTTCTACTTCTGGGACGAGTCCGCCGGCGACGTGCGCTGGATGTGCGCCTTCGACACCACGGAGGACGACGTCGACGCCTTCCTCCAGGCGCTGAAGGAGGAGCTGGCGCGGTAGCGCTCGCGATCCGACGAGAACGGCCGGACCCGAAGTCACCGACTTCGGGTCCGGCCGTCTCCGCGTGCGCGCCCAGCGCAGTGCAGCACAGTGGATTATCCGGTGCTCTAGACTGAACCGGACCGGATCGAACCAGACCCTGTGCCCCGGACATCAGCGAACGGCGGATCATGACCCTCACGCTCACCGTCTCCCACGAGGTGCGCACCCTCGTACCCGGCTTCACCGCGCTCGTCCTCGAGGCCCACGGCCTGGTCAACGGGCCCAGTGACGAGACCAGTTCGGCCCTCCTCGACGAGGCCGCGCGACGGCTCGCCGAGCGCCTCGACGGCCGCACCCCGGACCAGGACCCGCACATCGCCGCCTGGCGCGCCGCGTACACCGCGTTCGGCGCCAAGCCCTCCCGTACCCGCAACTCCGCGGAGGCGCTCGCCAAGCGGGCGCTCGCCGACGGCGGGCTGCCCCGCATCAACCGGCTCGTCGACGCCTACAACGCGGTGAGCGTCGCCCGTCTCATCCCGGTCGGCGGTGAGGACCTGGGCCGGATCAAGGGCGCCATGAGCCTCGTGCGGGCCACCGGCGACGAGCCCTTCGTCACCGTGGCGGGAGGGGAGGAGACGGTGGAGCACCCCGAGCCCGGGGAGGTCGTCTGGTGCGACGAGGAGGGCGTGACCTGCCGCCGCTGGAACTGGCGCCAGGGCCCCCGTACCCGCATCGACGACGACACGGTCGACGCGGTCTTCCTGCTCGAATCGCTCGCCCCCATGACCCGGGAGGAGCTGCTCGCGGCCGGCACCGAACTGGCGGAGTCGCTGGAGAAGCTCAGCCCGGGGGCCCGGATCACCGTCCGGGACCCGGAGTGACGATTCTGCGCCGGGGCGGTCCGGAGACCCCCGGACGGCGCCCCGCCGTCAGCCCGCGTCCTTGACCTCGGCCGGCGTCGGAGCCGTACCACCGAGGTGCGCGGGCACCCACCACGTGTCGCTCGCGTCCTTCGGGCGGACCGGGTAGGCGCGCTGCGCGGCCTCCAGGAGCTCCTGGACGCGCTCGCGCAGCCGCCGGGTGATGGCGCCCGCGTACTGGTCGGCGGGCGCCTCCATGGGCTCGCCCACGCGGATCGTCACCGGGATGTGGCTCCGCTTGAAGTTCCGCGGCCGGCCCTTCGTCCAGACCCGCTGGGTGCCCCACAGCGCCATCGGGATCAGCGGGACGCCGGCCTCCTGCGCCAGGCGCGCCGCACCCGTCTTGAAGCCCTTGAGCGTGAACGACTGGGAGATGGTCGCCTCGGGGAAGACACCGACGATCTCACCGGCCCGCAGCGACTCCAGCGCGTGCTTGTAGGCGTGCTCGCCCTGCGAACGGTCCACCGGGATGTGCTTCATGCCGCGCATCAGCGGTCCGGAGACCTTGTGCCGGAAGACCGAGTCCTTCGCCATGAAGCGCACCAGGCGCTTCTGCGGCAGCGCCGCGAGACCGGTGAAGATGAAGTCGAGGTAGCTGATGTGGTTGCTCACCAGCACCGCCCCTCCCGTCCGCGGGATGTGCTCGGAGCCCTGCGTCTCGATCTTCAGGTCGAGCGCCTTGAACAGGGTGAGCGCGGCACCGACGACCGGTCGATAGACGAGTTCTGCCATCGGAGAGGAACCTCTTCTTCGTGTGCCCGGGGAGGGGTCCCCCGAGCGAAGTTACGCAGCCGTAGGTTTTCGGCTTTGGGCAGATCGTGCCCCATGTGGGCCGCCGTGACCAGTCCACGCGGCTTCGTACAGGGAGATTCTCGTCACTCGCGGTGGCCGTGGCGGGAATCGAACGCTCCCGTCCGGTGCTGCACCTGCTGAGAACGCCGGAGAGACCGTTGAAGAGAGGGGAAGAAGGGTGACCGAGACGCTCGGACCGGAGACGCTCGGCGTCCCGCTGGGGGAGCGGGCCACGCTGGTCCAGTTCTCCACCGCCTTCTGTCAGCCCTGTCGCGCCACCCGCCGCACCCTCGCCGAGGTGGCCGCGATGGTGCCGGGGGTGGGCCACGTGGAGATCGACGCCGAGGAGCGGCTCGATCTCGTACGCGAACTGGGCATCGAGCGGACCCCCACCGTCCTCGTCCTCGACCGGACGGGCCGCGTCGTCCGCCGGGCCGCCGGACAGCCGCGCAGGGTGGACGTCATCGCCGCGCTGGGGCGGGCGGTCTGACGCGGTGACACTTCTCCCACATCGCGGTACGCACTTGACTGCACGCGACAACGATCGTCACTCTGACGGAGTGCCCCCAGAACTCCTTCTCTACGGCCGGACCCACGTGGACCTGGCCCGCAACGCGAGCGCGCGCTGTCCGGGCGTCTGACGACCCCAGGACCTCTTCCATGCCGCCCTCGCAGAAGGACAACTCCATGACGGTTTCGCCCGAGCTCCGTGCCGTTCCCACGATAGGCGCCCCCCGGCAGGCCTCACCCGATCTGCTCCGCTCCGTCTTCCGCCGGCACGCGGCCGGTGTCGCGGTCGTCACCGCCCACGGGGAGCGCCCCGTCGGCTTCACCGCGACCTCGCTCAACTCCGTCGCCGCCGAACCGCCGCTGATCTCCTTCGGCGTGGGCACCTCCTCCTCCAGCTGGCCGGTGCTCGCCGAGGCCGAGCACATCGGCGTGCACATACTCGGGGAGCACCAGCAGGAGCTCGCCGCCACCTTCGCGCGCAGCGGCGCCGACCGTTTCGGAGAGGGGACCCGCTGGAGCGTGGGCCCCGAGGGCGTGCCCGTGCTCGACGGCGTACTCGCCTGGCTGGTCTGCCGGGTGGTGGCCCGCGTGCCCGCCGGCGACCACCGGATCGTGATCGCCCAGGCGATCGCCGGAGACCCCGAGGGAGCGGGCCGGCCGCTCCTCTACCACCATGGACGCTTCAACGCGCTGCGCGACTGAGAGTTCCCGCGCGCGCCGCTCTCCGCGCGTTGGGCAGATCACACCGCTGAGCGCTTGCTTACTGGTAACGGACTGGGTGTACTGGCGAGTAATATTTCGGTCGGGGCGTCCGGCGCCCCGACCGGAAACCCGCCCTTCAGGCGCCTATGCTGCGAGCAACAAGGCAGCCCAGTTTTGACGATGCAGTAGGAGAGCCGGCGTGAGCTTGAGGATCGTTGTCTGTGTGAAGTACGTGCCCGACGCGACCGGAGACCGCAAGTTCGCGGACGACCTGACGGTCGACCGCGACGACGTCGACGGCCTGCTGTCGGAGCTCGACGAGTACGCCGTCGAGCAGGCACTGCAGATCGCCGAAGAGGCGGACGACGCCGAGGTCACCGTGCTGACGGTCGGACCCGAGGACGCCAAGGACGCGCTGCGCAAGGCGCTCTCCATGGGCGCCGACAAGGCGGTCCACGTCGAGGACGACGACCTGCACGGCACCGACGTCATGGGTACCTCGCTGGTGCTCGCCAAGGCGATCGAGAAGACCGGCTACGACGTCGTCATCGCCGGCATGGCCTCCACCGACGGCACCATGGGTGTCCTCCCGGCGATCCTCGCCGAGCGTCTGGGCGTCCCGCAGGTCACGCTGCTCTCCGAGGTCTCCATCGAGGACGGCGTCGTGAAGGGCCGCCGTGACGGCGACTCCGCCTCCGAGCAGCTGGAGGCCTCCCTCCCGGCGGTCGTGTCCGTGACCGACCAGTCGGGCGAGGCGCGCTACCCGTCCTTCAAGGGCATCATGGCCGCCAAGAAGAAGCCGGTGGAGTCCCTGGAGCTGGACGACCTGGACATCGACGCGGACGAGGTCGGCCTGGCCGGCGCGTGGACCGCGGTCGACTCCGCCGCCGAGCGTCCGGCGCGCACCGCGGGCACGATCGTCAAGGACGAGGGCGAGGGCGGCAAGCAGCTCGCCGAGTTCCTCGCGGGCCAGAAGTTCATCTAAGGCTCGCGCGAGCCCCTCAGACCGTCCCTTTCGTTCGCAGGAGATTGAAGTCCCATGGCTGAGATTCTCGTCTACGTCGACCACGTCGACGGAGCCGTCCGCAAGCCCACCCTGGAGCTGCTGACGCTCGCCCGCCGCATCGGCGAGCCGGTCGCCGTCGCGCTCGGCAACGGCGCCGCCGACACCGCCGCCGTCCTCGCCGAGCACGGCGCGGTGAAGGTGCTGACCGCCGACGCCCCCGAGTTCACCGAGTACCTCGTCGTCCCGAAGGTCGACGCGCTCCAGGCCGCCTACGAGGCCGTGTCCCCGGCCGCCGTGCTCGTCCCGTCCTCCGCCGAGGGCAAGGAGATCGCGGCCCGCCTCGCGGTCCGCATCGGCTCCGGCATCATCACCGACGCCGTGGACCTGGAGGCCGGTGACGAGGGCCCGGTCGCGACGCAGTCCGCGTTCGCCGCCTCCTTCACCACCAAGTCCCGCGTCTCCAAGGGCGTCCCGGTCATCACGGTCAAGCCGAACTCGGCCCCCGTCGAGGCCGCCCCGGCCGCCGGCGCCGTCGAGGCCCTCACGGTCTCCTTCGGCGCGCTGGCCACCGGCACCAAGGTGACCGCCCGCACCCCGCGCGAGTCGACCGGCCGCCCGGAGCTGACCGAGGCCGCGATCGTGGTCTCCGGCGGCCGCGGCGTCAACGGTGCCGAGAACTTCGCGATCATCGAGGCGCTCGCCGACTCGCTCGGTGCCGCCGTCGGCGCCTCGCGTGCCGCGGTCGACGCCGGCTGGTACCCGCACTCCAACCAGGTCGGCCAGACCGGCAAGTCGGTCTCGCCGCAGCTGTACATCGCCTCCGGCATCTCCGGCGCGATCCAGCACCGCGCCGGCATGCAGACCTCGAAGACGATCGTCGCCATCAACAAGGACGCCGAGGCGCCGATCTTCGACCTCGTCGACTACGGCGTGGTCGGCGACCTCTTCGACGTCGTCCCGCAGCTGACCGACGAGGTCAAGACCCGCAAGGGCTGAGCTCGACAGGGTTGACCTGCGTTTCTGTACGGTCCGGGGGCCGCGTGGTGATCATCGCCACGCGGCCCCCGGCCGTTTCGGACACCCATTGACGTGGGTCCCGACGGACTACTAACTTCGCTATACGGATTGTTGATTCCGTGAAGCGGAAAACAGGAGGATGTGGGATGGGTCAGCAGGAGAAGGTGTCGACGAGCCTCGCGGGCGCGGTCAGCGAGGGCATCAGCGCCTCCCTCGCGGCGGTGGACGCCGAACTGGACCGCCGCTACCCGGGAGACCCCGGCACCCGCCAGCCCGTCCACACCGTCTACGTCCCCGGAAACGTCTTCGACGCCGGCACCATCCGCTCCTGGGGCGACCAGGCCCTCGCGGCCCTCGACGAGCACGCCCCCGACGCCGCCTCCTTCGCCGCCGTCCTCGGCCTCTCCGACGACCTCGCCGAGGACGTCCACAGCCGCGTGGTCGCCAAGCTGCGGCGCGAGCCGATCGAGGACCTGCGCGTCGACTTCGAGGATGGGTACGCCGGCCACGACGAGGACCAGGACGCCGCCCGCGCCGCCCGGCTGATCTCCGAGGCGTACCGGAACGGCACGGCCGCCCCGTACATGGGCATCCGGATGAAGTGCATGGAGTCCGCCGTACGCGACCGGGGCATCCGCACCACCGACGTCTTCCTCACCGGCCTCCTGGAGAACGGCGGCCTCCCCGACGGCCTCGTCCTCACCCTCCCCAAGGTCACCTACCCCGAGCAGGTCTCCGCCTTCGTCCGCCTCCTGGAGGCCTTCGAGAAGGCCCACGGCCTCGACGCCGGCCGCCTCGGCTTCGAGATCCAGATCGAGACCAGCCAGTCCATCCTCGCCACCGACGGCACCGCCGCCGTCGCCCGCATGATCGGCGCCGCCGAGGGCCGCGCCACCGGACTGCACTACGGCACCTTCGACTACAGCGCCTGCCTCGGCGTCTCCGCCGCCTACCAGGCCAGCGACCACCCGGCCGCCGACCACGCCAAGGCGATCATGCAGGTCGCCGCCGCCGGCACCGGCGTCCGCGTCTCCGACGGCTCCACCAACGTGCTGCCCGTCGGCACCACCGAGCACGTCCACGAGGCCTGGCGGCTCCACTACGGCCTCACCCGCCGCGCCCTCGCCCGCGCCTACTACCAGGGCTGGGACATGCACCCGGGGCACATCCCCACCCGCTACGCCGCCGTCTTCGCCTTCTACCGCGAGGGCTTCGAGGCCGCCGCCAAGCGCCTCTCCGCCTACGCCAACCACGCGGGCGGCGACGTCATGGACGAGCCCGCCACCGCCAAGGCCCTCAGCTCCTACCTGCTGCGCGGCATCGACTGCGGCGCCCTCGACACCGCCGAGGTCGACGCGCTCACCGGCATGAACCGCGCCGCACTCGACCGCTTCGCCGCCCCGCGCCGCGGCGACCTGACGGCCTCCGCGGAGTAACAGCCCGGCCGGCTCGGCGGCGGAGCGGGAACCCCGCCGCCGAGCCCGCTCAGTCGCTCGACGGCGCGATCTCGCCCGACCCGCGGGCGAGCAGCGTCGTGCCCAGGACTACCCGCTCCGGCGCCTCGTCGACCCCGTCGAGGCGCCGGAACAGGCGCTCCGCCGCCGTCCGCCCGAGCGCGGCCGCGTCCTGCGCGATCACCGTGACACCGAGCAGATCGGCCAGCTCGATGTCGTCGAAGCCGACCAGGGCAACCGGCCGAGAGTGCCCGGCGAGGGCCCGGACCACCGTGACCATGACCCGGTTGTTCCCCGCGAACAGCGCCGTCACGGGCTCCGGCGCGGCCAGCATCTCCCGTACCGCCGCGCTCACCCGCTCCGGGTCCGTGGACCCAGGCGAGACCCAGTCCTCCCGGACCGGAAGGCCCGCGTCCTCCATCGCCGCGCGGTAGCCGCGCAGCCGCTCGGACGCCGTGTGGATACGGGGACGGTCGCCGATGAATCCGATCCTGCGGTGCCCGTGGGCGATCAGATGGGCCACCCCGTCACGTGCCCCGCCGAAGCTGTCGGAGAGGACGGCGTCGGCGTCGATCAGACCGGCGGGACGGTCGACGAAGACGGTGGCGACACCCGCCCTGATCTCCGGCTCCAGATAGCGGTGGTCGTCACCGGCGGGGATCACGATCAGCCCGTCCACCCGTCGCGCGCAGAGCGCCAGCGCCAACTCCTGCTCCCGCGCCGGGTCCTCGGCGCTGGAGCCGTTGATGAGGAGGGCGCCGTGCGCCCGCGCGACCTCCTCGACCGCCCGGCTGAGCGGCCCGTAGAACGGGTCCGCGAGATCCTCCAGGACGAGTCCGACGGTCGCGGTCCTGCCCTTGCGCAGGACCCGCGCGCTGTCGTTGCGGCGGAAGCCGAGGATCTCGATGGCCTCCTGGACCCGGCGCTCGGTGTCCGGGGTGACCCCCGGCTCGCCGTTCACGACCCGGGACACCGTCTTCAGGCCGACGCCCGCGCGCGCGGCGACGTCCTTCATCGTGGGCCGGTTGCCGTAGCGGTGCTCGGGGCGGCGGGCGGTTTCGGCCACGGTGCGCGCTTCCTCCGTCGGGATCGGTGTGGTGCCTCTGGTCGAAGCATAGGGCCTGGACAACGTTGTCACGGCAGGGGAGACTGTACGGAACACCGTTCCGTCCGTCCGCCCGCGGAACACCGTTCCGCCGCCGCCGAGTGGAGACCCCGCGCCCATGCAGACCGATCCCGCCACGGGCCCCGCCGACGGTCTCGTCGTCGCCCTCGACATCGGGGGAACCAAGATCGCCGGCGCCCTCGTCGACGGCGGGGGTCGCGTCCGTGTCCGCTCCCAACGGCCCACGCCCGCGCGCGAGGACGGCGAGACGGTCATGGGAGCGGTCGAGGGCGTGCTCGCCGAGCTCGCCGCCTCGCCCCTGTGGGAGGCCGCCGGGGCCGTCGGCATCGGCAGCGCGGGCCCGGTCGACGCGTTCCGCGGCACGGTCAGCCCGGTCAACGTGCCCGGCTGGCGCGACTACCCCCTCGTCGAACGGGTCCACCGGGCGACCGGCGGACGCCCCGTCACCCTGGTCGGCGACGGCGTCGCCATGACCGCCGCCGAGCACTGGCTCGGCGCCGCCCGCGGCCACGACAACGCCCTGTGCCTGGTGGTCTCCACGGGCGTCGGCGGCGGCCTCGTCCTCGGCGGCCGGGTCCACCCCGGCCCCACCGGCAACGCCGGTCACATCGGCCACATCGTGGTGGACATGGACGGCGAGCCCTGCGCCTGCGGCGGGCGCGGCTGCGTCGAACGCGTCGCCAGCGGCCCGAACCTCGCCCGCCGCGCGCTGGAGAACGGCTGGCGCCCCGGGCCCGACGGCGACGTCTCCGCCGCCGCGGTGGCCGCCGCCGCGCGCGCGGGGGACCCGATCGCCGTCGCCTCCTTCGAGCGGGCCGCGCAGGCGCTCGCGGCGGGCATCGCCGCGACGGCGGCCCTCGTCGAGATCGACATCGCGGTCGTCGGCGGCGGGGTGGCGGGCGCGGGCGAGATCCTCTTCGCCCCGCTCCGGCGCAGCCTCGGCAGGTACGCCACGCTCTCCTTCGTCCGGGACCTGACCGTCGTCCCGGCCCTCACCGGCACCGACGCGGGCCTCCTCGGCGCGGCGGCCGCGGCGTCGAGCGGGGCGCACGGGCGGCGCGCGGGGGCGGACTCACTGTCCTGACGCCGGAGCGCGGCAGCCGGACGGGCCGGGGCGCCGAACCCCCGAGCCCGTCACTCCTCCCGTACCCGCTCCAGCGTCCGCTGCTCCACGATCACCAGGAACGTGTCGGACTCCAGGTCCATCACGACCCGGGCCGGCACCCCCTCGTCCCGTCGCGCCCCGGCGAATTCCTCCGCCGGCCAGCTGCCCCGCGGGCCGCCGGCCGGGAAACGTTCGAGAACCCTACGACTCATTCTCCGCACCCCCTCGTGCTTGCCGTTCTCAACGACGGCTGCCCGGAAGTGTCACGCACATGCCGAGACACGCCGTCGCGGGTTTCCGTGGCAGGGTGTTGCGGGCAAGCCACTGGGGGCTACCGAAGAGGGGGAATCGTGATCGTCTGGATCAACGGGACGTTCGGCGCGGGAAAGTCCAGCACCGCGCGCGAGCTGGTCGATCTGATCCCGAACAGCACGCTGTACGACCCCGAGCTCACCGGCGGGGGGCTGCGCCGCCTCCTCCCGGCCAAGCGGCTCGACGAGGTCGAGGACTACCAGGACCTGCCGATCTGGCGGCGGCTGGTGGTCGACACGGCCGCCGCGCTGCTCGCCGAGGTCGGCGGCGTCCTCGTCGTCCCCATGACCCTGCTCCGCCAGGAGTACCGGGACGAGATCTTCGGCGGGCTCGCCGCCCGCCGCATCGAGGTGCGCCACGTCCTGCTCGCTCCGGAGGAAACGATCCTGCGTCAGCGGATCGACAACCGGGCGGAGTACGGGGACCCCGAGGTCGACGCCCGCGTCCGCGCGTGGTGCCACGGCCACGTCGCGCCCTACCGGGCCGCGCTCGACTGGCTCGCCGCCGACGCGTACACCGTCGACACCTCGGCCCTCACCGTGGCCGAGGCCGCCCGGTCCGTCGCCGACGCGGTCCGCTCCGGCCTCGCCGCCCCCTGCTCCATCGTCCAGACCCCCGAGCCCACCCGCGAGACCCTCGCCGCCGGCGTCCTCCTCTTCGACGAGCAGGACCGCTTCCTGCTCGTCGACCCCACCTACAAGCCCGGCTGGGAGTTCCCCGGCGGTGTCGTCGAGACCGGGGAACCTCCCGCCCGCGCCGGGATGCGCGAGGTGGCCGAGGAGATAGGCCTTGAACTCGACGCCGTGCCCCGCCTCCTGCTCGTCGACTGGGAACGCCCCCAGCCCCCCGGCCACGGCGGGCTGCGCCTCCTCTTCGACGGAGGCAGACTCGACCCCGCCGACACCGAACGCCTCCACCTCCCCGGCGCCGAACTCCGCGGCTGGCGCTTCGTCACCGAGGAGGAGGCCGCCGACCTCCTGCCACCCGTCCGCTACCGGCGCCTCCGCTGGGCCCTGCGCGCCCGCGAACGGGGCACCGTGCTCAACCTGGAGGCGGGAGTCCCGGTGGGCTGAGGCGCCGACAGGGGTCTCGGCGCCGCCCTGGTCCTCCGCACGGCCGCCGCGGACCTCGTCGCTACGCGACCGCGGCGGCGAGCAGGGCCGCCGTGTCCCGGGTCACCGGGGCGCCGTGGCCGCAGCACAGCACCGAAGGCGCGAGCTTCGCGAGCGCGCGCATCGACTCCATGGCGAGTGCGCGGTCGACGTGGAACACACCGAAGGTCACGCCCTGGACCGAGGCCACCGTGTCCCCGGTGAACAGCACGCCGTGGCGCGGAAGATGGACGGCGATCGAGCCGGGTGTGTGGCCGGGGGTGTGGACCACGACCGCCCCGTCGCCGAAACCGAGCTCCTCGCCGTCCTCGACCTCCCGGTCCACCCGGGTCGGCGGCGCCTCCGGCACCGTCAGACCGTGCTCGAACAGCGGGAGCTCCCAGTCCAGCAGGTCGGGCTCGGGGACCGGCGCCTCGCCCCGGATCACCGGAGCGTCCAGCCGGTGCGCGAGGATCTCGGCGCCGTACCGGTCCGCCAGCTCCCGCGCCGCACCGACGTGGTCGCGGTGGCAGTGCGTCAGCACGATGCGGCGCAGCCGGTCCGGGTCCAGTCCGGCCGCCCGTATCGCCGTGGCCGTCCCGGACGCCGTACCGGCCCAGCCGGCGTCGATCAGGGTCAGCTCCTCGTCGTCCTGCCAGAGGTAGGCCTGGCCGATGGAGAAGTCGAGGAGGTGCAGGCGCGGGGTGATCCGTAGGGGTTCCATACGGCGAACCTACGCATCCGCGCAGGTCCACCGTGGGCTTCTACGCTCTCGGCGAGCTTCGCCGAACGCTGAACGGCCGGCTGGGAGCGCTCGGCCGGGACCGGCCTGTTCAGCGTTCGGCGGGCTGGGAGCGATCGGCCGGGACCGGCCTGTTCAGCGTTCGGCGGGCTGGGAGCGATCGACCGGGACCGGTCGACCGGGGGCGGCCTCGACGAGTCGTCAGACCTGCTTCGAGCGCGCGTAGTTGACCAGGAAGTGCGCCTCGGCCACCGACAGGCGCTCCAGCTCCTCGGGCGACACGGACTCGTTGGGCGCGTGGATCTGCGCCTCCGGCTCGCTCAGCCCGATCAGCAGGATCTCCGACTCCGGGTACAGCGACGCCAGCGTGTTGCACAGCGGGATCGAGCCGCCCATGCCCGCCGTCTGCATCTCCTCACCGGGGTACGCGATCCGCATGGCCTCCGCCATCGAGGCGTACGCGGGGCTCGACGTGTCCGCCTGGAAGGGCTGGCCCTGGCCGACCTGTTCGAGGGAGACCCGGGCGTTCCACGGGGTGTGCTTCTCGATGTGCGCGAAGAGCAGCTTCGTCACCTCGGCCGAGTCCAGGCCCGGCGGCACCCGCAGGCTGAGCTGGGCACGGGCCGACGCCGGGATCGAGGGGGTGGCCCCGGCCACCGGGTGGCAGTCGATGCCGATGACCGTGACGGCCGGACGCGCCCAGATCCGGTCGGCGACCGTGCCGGCGCCCGGCAGTGCCACCCCGGCGAGGACCTTGGCGTCCTGACGGAAGTCCTCCTCCGGGTACTGCAGCCCCTCCCAGACCTGGTCGCCCGGCAGCCCGTCGATGACGGTCGAGCCGTCCGGGCCGCGCAGCGAGTCCAGTACGCGGATCAGCGCGGCCAGCGCGTCCGGCGCGGCACCGCCGAACTGACCGGAGTGCAGGTTGCCCTCCAGGGTGTCGATCCCCACCCGGATCATCGTCATACCGCGCAGGGTCGCGGTCACGGTCGGCAGGCCCACGCGGAAGTTGCCCGCGTCGCCGATCACGATCGTGTCGGCGGCCAGCACGTCGGGGTGCTGCTCGGCGTACCGCTCCAGACCGCCGGTGCCCTGCTCCTCCGAACCCTCGACGATCATCTTGACCGTCACGGGCACGCCGCCGTTCGCCTTGAGGGCGCGCAGCGCGAGCAGGTGCAGGATGAAGCCGCCCTTGCAGTCGGCGGTGCCACGCCCGTACCAGCGGCCGTTCCGCTCGGTCAGCTCGAACGGCGGGGTGAGCCAGGCGGACTCGTCCAGCTTCGGCTGTACGTCGTAGTGCGCGTAGAGAAGGACGGTCGGCGCCCCGGCCGGGCCGGGCAGGATGCCGTACACCGACTGCGAACCGTCCGGGGTGTCCAGCAGCGCCACGTCCTGGAAGTCCTCGGCGCGCAGGGCGTCCGCGACCCAGCCGGCCGCGGCCTCGCACTCGCTGCGCGGCGCCACGGCCTCGTCCGCCACCGACTCGAAGGCCACCAGCTCCGTGAGCTCGGCCTTGGCCCGGGGCATCAGGGACCGTACGGTCTCGGCGATCGGATTCGAGGTCATGGGCACGCTCCTGATGGGTGCGACGTTACGACGTAAGGACGGCGTTCGGCGTATGTCGTGGTACGGCGAACGCACCGCCGATCCTACGGCGCGGGGCTCTGGCTACCGCGCCGTAGGATGCGTCAGGAGCAGACCACCGGTCGGATCAGGAGCAGAAGCACATCGTGAGCAGCGAGCACGCAGAGAACGCCGGTCCGGAGAACACCGCGCCCGAAGGCGCGGCTCCTGAGGGCATCGGTGTGGAGTCGGCGAGGGAATCGGTACCGGACACCGCCGCGTCGGACGCGGTCACGGACGGGACCACGGACGGAACGGTGGACGGGACCGCGGACGCCGCGGTCCATGGCGCGGGTGACGTGGTGTCGGACGGCCCGGCCTCGCCGGACGAGACGCCGGACGAGACGGCAGTGGCGGACGCGGCGTACGCGGCCGACGAGGACGACGAGTCGGCCGACGTCTGGGACGTCGTGGTCGTCGGCGCCGGACCGGCCGGCGCCTCCGCGGCCTACGCGGCGGCCGTCGCCGGACGCCGGGTCCTGCTCCTGGAGAAGGCCGAACTGCCCCGCTACAAGACCTGCGGCGGCGGCATCATCGGACCCTCCCGCGACTCCCTGCCGCCCGGCTTCGAACTGCCCCTCCAGGACCGGGTGCACGCCGTCACCTTCTCCCTGGACGGACGCTTCGCCCGCACCCGCCGCTCGCGCAAGATGCTCTTCGGGCTCATCAACCGCCCGGAGTTCGACGCGCAGCTCGTCGAGCACGCCCAGAAGGCCGGGGCCGAACTGCGGACCGGCGCCATGGTGACCCGCGTGGAGCAGCACGGCCCGGCGGTCCCGGACCGGCGGACCGTCGCCGTGGTCCTCTCCGACGGCGAGACCGTGCTCGCCCGCGCGGTCGTCGGCGCCGACGGCAGCGCCAGTCGCATAGGCGCCCATGTGGGGGTCAAGCTCGGCCAGGTCGACCTGGGACTGGAGGCGGAGATCCCCGTACCCCCGTCCGTGGCCGAGGACTGGAAGGGCCGCGTCCTCATCGACTGGGGCCCGATGCCCGGAAGTTACGGGTGGGTCTTCCCCAAGGGCGACACGCTGACCGTCGGCGTCATCTCGGCGCGCGGCGAGGGCGCCGCCACCAAGCGGTACATGGAGGACTTCGTCGCGAGGCTCGGCCTCGCAGGCTTCGAGCCCTCGGTCTCCTCCGGTCATCTGACGCGCTGCCGCACCGACGACTCGCCGCTCTCCCGCGGCCGTGTCCTCGTCTGCGGCGACGCGGCCGGGCTCCTGGAGCCCTGGACGCGCGAGGGCATCTCGTACGCGCTCCGCTCGGGCCGCCTCGCCGGTGAGTGGGCGGTACGGGTCGCCGAGGCCAACGACGCGGTCGACGCCCGCCGTCAGGCCCTGAACTACGCCTTCGCCATCAAGGCCGGGCTCGGTGTCGAGATGGCGGTCGGCCGCCGGATGCTCGCCGTCTTCGAGCGCCGGCCGGGACTGCTGCACGCGACGCTCACCGGGGTGCGCCCGGCCTGGAACGCCTTCGCGGACATCACGCGGGGTTCCGCGACGCTCGGCGGCATGGTCCGCTCGAACGGCATGGCCCGACGGGCGCTGGAGCTGCTGGACCGGCGGATGGACACCACGACGGGTGTCGGACCCGCGGGCCGCGGGGTCGGCCAGCGCGAGCGGTCGGCGCCGGAGGGCGAGGTCCTCGACGAGGGCCAGGGCGAGGCGACGAACGCCCCCGACGCCGAGGCCCCCGAGAAGCCGCAGGCCCCTGAAGCGGTCTGAGCGAAGCGGCTGAGGCGAGCGAAGCGGTCGAGGCGACCGCAGGAGACGAAGTGAGTGCGGCCGACGGGCTCCGCCGCTCCGGCCGGTTCACGCGGCCGGGGTGGCGGAGCCCGTCGGCGTGACACGGAAGACGGGGTGCTTGGGGGCGATGGCGCGCAGCTCCGCGTCGGAGGAGTCGGGGCCGACACCGCCGAAGAAGACGCCGACCTCCGCCTTCCAGCGCTTGAGGTAGGCGCGGAGCAGCGCGGGCTTGTCGTCGTCGGCGACCTCGGTGACGGTGAAGTCCTGCGTGTGCTTGCCGAGGATCAGCTGCCCGCCGCCCGCGGCCCGCATGTTGTGGGTCCACTGGACGTGTCCGCGCGGGGCCACGAGGTACCGGACGCCGTCCACGGTGAGGAGGTTGACGGGGGTACGGCGCCACTCGCCGCTCTTGCGGCCGCGGACGGCCAGTACGCGGGACCCCCGGACGCTGATGCCGCGTCGGGTCATCCAGGCGACCGCGCGGTTGAGGACGTTCACCGTGATCCAGCCGGGCTTCATGACGTGGGCGGCGGGTGCGGAGCTGTGCGCGCCGGGGGAGTCGGCGGAGCTGTTCGGACCGGGAGAGCCGTTCGAGCCGGGGGAGCCGTTCGAGCCGGAGGGCTGGGCGGCGGGCTGAGGGGTCATGGGGTCCTCCTGCGGGATCGGAGCCGAGGGGCGGGGCAACCGCGGAAGCAAAGTGTGAGCACTGCTCTCGCTTGAGACCAGTGTGCACGTATCCCTGCTCCCAAGCAAGAGCAGTGCTCTCATTTCGAATCACCGATCCGAAAGTGGATACACTGCTCTCCATGACGACCGTTCAAGGAGCCCGCGCCCGCGCCCGTATCGAGATCACCGCCGCCATCAAGGACGAGGCCCGCACCCAGCTCGCCGCCGAAGGCGCCGCCAAGCTCTCCCTGCGGGCGGTCGCCCGCGAGCTGGGCATGGTGTCGTCCGCGCTCTACCGCTACTTCCCGAGCCGCGACGACCTGCTCACCGCCCTGATCGTCGACGCCTACGACGCCCTCGGCGCCGCCGCCGAACAGGCGGCCTCGGCGACCGCGGGGCAGCGGCCCCTGGACCGCTGGACCGCGGTCTGCCGGGCGGTCCGCGCCTGGGCCGTCGCCCACCCGCACGAGTACGCCCTGATCTACGGCTCACCGGTGCCCGGCTACACCGCGCCCCAGGACACCATCGGGCCCGCCGCCCGCGTCGGCCTCGTCCTCATCGAGATCACACGCGGCGCGCATCACGGTGAGGGCGTCGCCCTCGTCCCGCTCCCGGAGGCGCTCGCCCCGGAAGCCGCCCGCCTGGCCGCCGACATCGCCCCGGACCTCCCCCCGGCCCTCGCGGTCACGCTCGTGGCCGCCTGGTCGCAGCTGTTCGGCCTCGTCTCCTTCGAGCTGTTCGGCCACTTCCAGAACATCGTCGAGGACCGCGACACGTTCTTCGCGACGGCCGCACGCCGGCTCGGCCAGGACGTGGGCCTGCTGCCGCGCGGCTGAGACGGACGCGGTGCGCGGGGAGCGCCCGGCGCGGTGCGCGGGAGCGCCCGGGGGCCGGTCAGCCGATCGCGGGGCTGCGGCGTTCGACGAGGACGACGTCCCGCCACACTCCCCGGTGGCGCCCCAGCCGCTCGCGGGTGCCGACGACGCGGAAGCCGGCCCTGGCGTGGAGGGCGAGGCTGGCCGTGTTCTCCGGGAAGATGCCCGACTGGACCGTCCAGATCCCGGCCGCCTCGGTGGACGTCAGCAGCTCCGTGAGCAGGGCCAGTCCGATGCCGCGACCACGGGCGTCGGGGTGGACGTAGACGGAGTGCTCGACGACTCCGGCGTACACGCACCGGTCGGAGAGGGGTGTGACGGCCGCCCAGCCGAGGACCCGGCCGCCCTCGTCGACGGCCACCGGGCGGTGCTCCGGTGCCCGGGTGCCGTCGAACGCCTCCCAGGTGGGTGCGGCCGTCTCGAACGTGGCGTCGCCGCCCTCGATGCCGAGCCGGTAGATCTCCAGTACCTGTTCGGCGTGCGCGGGCAGCATCGCGACGATCCGCACGGAGCCCTCGCCCCCACCGGTGCCGGAGTCCCCGGCCCGACCGGTCACGCCGCCGGTCACGCGGCAGCCACCTCGATGCCGAGCTCGGCGAGCAGTTCTCGGACGAGGTGCTCGATCCGGTCGCGGATCGGGCGTACGGCGGCGACGCCCTGGCCTGCCGGGTCGTCCAGCCGCCAGTCGAGATACCGCTTGCCCGGGAAGTACGGGCAGGCGTCGCCGCAGCCCATGGTGACGACCACGTCGGATTCCCGTACCGCCTCGACGGTGAGCACCTTCGGGGTCTCGGCCGAGATGTCGATGCCGACCTCGTCGAGGGCCTCGACGACGGCCGGGTTCACCGCGTCGGCCGGAGCGGACCCGGCCGAGCGCACCTGGACGCGTCCCCGCCCCAGGTGGGTGAGGAACGCGGCGGCCATCTGGGAGCGTCCGGCGTTGTGCACGCAGACGAACAGGACGGACGGGACCGGGGTGGCGCTCACGGGCGGGCACTTCCTTCACGGGCGGGAGGAGACGCGGGTACGGGGACGGGCGCGGGCGCGGACGGGACAGCGGGCTCCGGTGCGGGACCGGGTACGGCCGCGGACTCGCCGGCGGCTGCGGCCGCGGACCCGGACGCGGCCGCGCGGCGGCCGAACAGCAGGACGAACAGTGCGAGTCCGGCGATCAGTCCGCCCAGTTGCGCGACGACGAACATCGGCACAGAGCCGGGTGCGATGCCGGCGAAGGTGTCGGTGAGGGCGCGGCCGGCGGTGACGGCCGGGTTGGCGAAGCTGGTGGACGAGGTGAACCAGTAGGCCGAGCCGATGTAGGCGGCCACGGCGACCGGGGCGAGGTGCGCGCGCCCGGCCCGGTTCAGTCCGAGGACCAGCAGCACCAGGCCCGAGGTCGCCACGACCTCACCCAGCCACAGGTGTGGGGCGGACCGCTCCTGCGTGGACCACCGGAGCAGCGGCTCGGCGAACATCGCGTCCGCGAGGACCGCGCCCAGGGCCGCCCCGGCGATCTGCGCGGGCAGGTAGGCGGCGACCTCGCGCGCGTGCGGTCCGGCGCGGTCGCCGGAGCGGCGGCCGGTCGCCCAGGACGCCAGGGTGACGACCGGGTTGAAGTGGGCGCCCGAGACGGGTCCGAGCAGGGCGATGAGGACGCCGAGGCCGAACACGGTCGCCACCGCGTTGGCGAGCAGCTGCACTCCGACGTCCTCGCTGAGCCGGGAGGCCTGGATTCCGGAGCCCACCACCACGGCGACGAGCGCGCCGGTGCCGACGAATTCGGCAGCCGCCCGGCGCCCGAGCGAAGCCGTGGAGCTCACCGGGAGGCCCCGGTGGTCCCCGCCGCCCCGACTGCCCCGACCGACTCGACCGCCGCGACCGACTCCACCGCCCCTTCGGGCGCGCCGGGCCCCGAGGTCGCCTCCCCCGGAGCCCGGAGCAGCGAGGAGAGGCGCGTCAGGGCGGCGGGCAGCACCCAGTAGTAGACCCAGGTCCCACGCCGCTCGGAGCCGACCAGTCCGGCCTCCCGGAGCACCTTCAGATGGTGGGAGATCGTCGGCTGGGACACGTCGAACGGCCCGGTCAGATCGCAGACGCAGGCCTCGCCGCCCTCGTGCGAGGCGATCAGGGACAGCAGTCGGAGGCGGACGGGGTCGGCCAGCGCCTTGAACATCCGCGCGAGGTCGACGGCGGCCTCCGCGCCGAGGGGCTCCCGGACCATCGGCGAGCAGCAGGCCTCGGCGGCGTCCGGCGCGAGCGGCGGCCGTTCCAGATTCGACATGTGTCTATATTGACGGCTGTCTCTTCAAGGAGCAACCTGGGGGTCAAGATATCGACGGTCATCGATACAAGGCGGTGCGCGGCGTTCGATGCCGTGGCCCCGGTGATCGCCGTACAGGAACCCGATCGGGGAGTCCCGCCATGTCCCGTGTCCAGCTCGCCCTGCGCGTCTCCGACCTCGAAGGCTCGATCGCCTTCTACTCCAGGCTGTTCGGCGCCGAGCCCGCCAAGCGTCGTCCCGGCTACGCGAACTTCGCCCTCGTCGAGCCGCCGCTCAAGCTCGTCCTCATCGAGGGCGAGGCGGGGGAGGACACCCGCCTCGACCACCTCGGCGTCGAGGTCGGCTCCACCGAGGACGTCGCCGCCGCCACCGACAGGCTGGCGCGGGCCGGTCTCGCCACCCTCCCGGAGACCGACACCTCCTGCTGCTACGCCCTCCAGGACAAGGTGTGGGTCCACGGACCCGGGAAGGAGCCCTGGGAGGTGTACGTCGTCAAGGCCGACGCCGACACCCTCGCCAAGACCCCCGGCGCCCCGGACGCCTGCTGCGCCTGAGCGCGCGGAGCCTGGCAGGGCCCCGTCTACTCCGCCGGGAGTAGACGCGATGACCCCGCCGGGCTGACGTGCGGCCGGGCCCGGCGCCGTTAGCGTGGCGGGCATGGAAAAGGAGCGGCCGCACGGGGGCGCAGACGGGGGACCGGCGCGCGCGCCGGGGGCGCCTGACGGGCGTGAACGCGAGGGCCGACGGGCCGCGCTCCGCGCGTGGGGCCGGTGGCGGCGGGGTGAGGGCGGCCCGGGGCTGCCGTGGCGCTCCACGGTGCTGATCGCCGTGGTCGTCATGGCGGGCACCGGGTTCGCCGCCCGGAACCAGCCCGACCGGGAGGCGCTCGACGCGCTGGGGCGGGCGCTGCTGCTCCTCGGCGCGGGCGCGCTGCTGTTCCGTCACCGCCGCCCCGTTCCCGTGGTGTTCGGCGTCGCGGCGGTCACGCTCGGCTACCTCGTGGCCGGCTACCCGTACGGCCCGGTCTTCGTCCTGGTCGCCGTCGCCTGCTTCGCGGCGGTCGTGCACGGTCACCGCACCGCCGCCGCGTGGGCCCTCGGTCTGCTGTGGGCCGGCCATCTGCTGCTCTCGCACTGGCTCTACCGCTGGCTGCCCCCGGCGGGCGACGGCCCCGCCCCCTGGGGGCAGGAGCTGCCCGCCGCCGCCTTCGCCGTCGCCGTACTGGCCGCGTCCGAGACGGTCCGGGTGCGGCGTGAGCAGCGGGCCCACCTGCGCGCCGAGCGGGCCGCCGCCGAGCGCCGCCGCGCCGACGCGGAACGGCTCCGCATCGCCCGTGAACTCCACGACGTCCTCGCCCACTCCATCTCCGTGATCAACGTGCAGGCAGGGGTGGGCCTCGCCCTCCTGGACTCCGATCCCGAGCAGGCCAGGACCGCGCTGACCACCATCAAGGCCGCCAGCAAGGAGGCGCTCGGCGAGGTGCGCCAGGTCCTCGCCACCCTCCGTACCCCCGGCGACGCGCCCCGCGCCCCCGCGCCCGGCCTCGGCCGGCTCCCCGAACTCGTCGAACAGGCCGCGGCGGCGGGCCTCGCCGTCACCGTCACCACGACCGGCTCCCGCGCCGACCCGCCGCCCGGCGCCGACCTGGCCGCCTTCCGGATCGTGCAGGAGGCGCTGACCAACGTGGTCCGCCACTCCGGCTCCCGGACGGCCCGGGTGCGCGTCGGGTACGGCTCCGGGCGCCTGGAGCTCACGATCGACGACGACGGCCCCGCCACCGGCACCGAGGCGGGCGGCAGCGGGAACGGCCTCGCCGGCATGCGGGAGCGGGCCGCCGCCCTCGGTGGCACCATCGAGGCGGGCGCCCGCCCGGACGGCGGCTTCCGCGTCCACGCCGCACTCCCGCTCCGCCCGGAGGAGACCCCGTGATCCGCGTGCTGCTCGCCGACGACCAGTCGCTCGTCAGGGCGGGGTTCCGGGCGCTCCTCGACGCCCAGCCGGACATCGAGGTGGCGGGGGAGGCCGCCGACGGCGGCGAGGCCGTGGAGCGGACGCGCGACCTGCGCCCCGACGTCGTCCTCATGGACATCCGGATGCCGCGGCTCGACGGTCTGGAGGCCACCTGGCGCATCACGGACGACCCGGACCTCGGGGAGGTCCGGGTCGTCATGCTGACCACCTTCGAACTCGACGAGTACGTCTTCGAGGCGATCCGCGCCGGCGCCTCGGGCTTCCTCGTGAAGGACACCGAGCCGGAGGAACTCCTCCGGGCGGTGCGCGCCGTCGTGCACGGGGACGCGCTGCTCTCGCCGGGCGTCACCCGCCGGCTGATCGAGGAGTTCGCGGCCCGTTCCAAGGCCCCGGCGGCCACGGCCGCGCTCGGTGTCCTCACCGAGCGCGAGCGGGAGGTGATGGCCCTGGTGGGGATAGGCCTCTCGAACGACGAGATCGCCCGCAGGCTGGTCGTCAGCCCGCTCACCGCGAAGACCCACGTCAGCCGGGCCATGGTGAAGCTGGGCGCCCGGGACCGGGCGCAACTCGTCGTCCTGGCCTATGAGTCGGGGCTCGTCAGGCCCGGCTGGCTGGGCTGAGGGAGCGCCTCAGTCGCGGACGGCGACCTTCGCGGGAGCGTCTTCGGCCGCCGTTCCGCTCGCCTCGGCGGGCGTGGAACGGGCCACCACGACCGACGGCTCCCCGCCCCGCTGCTTCCGGAGCCCTGGCAGGGTGATGAGCAGTCCGGCCAGCGCGATGACGGTGACGACGGCCAGGCCCGGACGGTAGTGGTCCAGGACCGCCTGCGGGGAGGCGGCCCCCGCGCCGCCGTCCGCCGTGATCACGGCGGTGACGACGGCGAGGAACAGCGCGCCGCCGACCTGGATCGAGGTGTTGAGCAGCCCCGACACCATGCCCTGCTCGTGGTCGTCCACGCCGTTGGTGGCCTGGATGTTGAGCGAGGGGAACACCAGGGCGCAGGCGGCGCCGAGGAGCAGCATCGACGGCAGGATGACGGCGGCGTACTGCGGGGTCAGGGAGATCCGCAGGAACAGCGCGTACGCGACGACGAGCAGCGTGAAGCCGACGGCGATGACCCGGGGCGTGCCGAAGCGGTCCACGATGCCGCCGATCTTGGTGGACGAGAGGGCCACGAGCACACCGGCGGGCAGGAAGGCGAGGGCCGTCTGGAGCGCGGACCAGTGCAGCAGGGACTGCATGTACTGGGTGACGATGAACTGGAAGGCGACGTACGAGCCGAAGAACGCGGCGGCGCCGAGCTGGGCCCGTACCTGCGAGCCGGAACGCAGCACCCCGAGCCGTACGAGGGGACTCGCGCTGCGCCGTTCGATCAGGACGAAGGAGACGAGCAGGGCGGCGGCCACCAGGAAGGACAGCAGGGTGCGGGCGGAGGTCCAGCCGACCTCGGGGGCCTGGACGACGGTGAAGACGAGCAGCAGCATCGCGGACGTGCCGGTGACGGCGCCCGGCAGGTCGTAGCCGCCGGCGGAGTTCTCGCGGGCGCTGTGCGGGATGAGGCGCAGCGCGAAGACGAGGGCGATCAGGGCGACGGGGGCGGGGAGCAGCATGGTCCAGCGCCAGCTCAGCTCGGTGAGCAGCCCGGACAGGACCAGGCCCATGGAGAAGCCGGTGGCCGCGCAGGTGGTGTAGATGGCCAGGGCGCGGTTGCGCTGGGGGCCCTCCTTGAAGGTCGTGGTGATGATCGACAGGCCGGCGGGGGCGGTGAAGGCGGCGCTGAGGCCCTTGATGAAGCGGCTGGCGATCAGCAGCGGCCCGGAGTCGACGAGGCCGCCGAGCAGCGAGGCGAGCGCGAAGACGGCGAGGGCGATGAGGAAGACGCGGCGGCGGCCGAGCAGGTCGGCGGCGCGCCCGCCGAGGAGCAGCAGGCCTCCGTAGCCGAGGATGTAGCCGCTCACGATCCACTGGAGCGTGGCGGTGGAGAGGCCGAGGTCGGTGGCGATCGAGGGCAGGGCGACGCCGACCATGGAGACGTCGAGGGCGTCGAGGAACATCGCGGCGCAGAGCACGAGCAGGGTGCCCCAGAGACGCGGACTCCAGCGTTCCTGGACGGAGTCGGGCGCGTCGGTGAGCGGAGAGGTCATGGGCAGCACGGTACATGCGCACGCATTGAATGCAAGCGCATTTAATTCCCGTGCAACAAAAGAGGTCGTTTCTGCTAACGTGCGGTCATGGCAGCGAACAAGCCCGAACGCGCGCTCGTGGACGAGTGGCGTGACGTCCTCGCCCTGCACGCCCGTACGACCTGTGAGCTCGACCGGGCGCTCCATCCCCATGGACTCGGAGCCAGCGACTTCGAGGTCCTCGACGTCCTCGCCGAGGGCGCGGCCGAGGACGGCCCGGCCTCCTGGCGCGTCCAGGAGCTGGCCGGGCGGGTCCACCTCAGCCAGAGCGCCCTGTCCCGGCTGGTCGCCCGCCTGGAGAAGGACGGCCTGGTCCTGCGCGGGATGTGCCCCGAGGACCGGCGCGGTGTCCAGGTGAGGCTGACCGAGAAGGGCCTCGCCCGCCACGCGGAGGTGCTGCCGCTGCAGCGCGACGTACTGACCCGGATGCTGGCCTAGGGTCTGTCGTCACCTTCCCGTCTGGCCCTGGCTCAGCCGATCCCCGAGGTCTCGCGCCACAGCCGGGCGAGCCCCTCGTCCCCGGTGATCGTCACGGCGCCGACGGGCAGCCGGTTCCACAGGGTCAGGTACAACCGGTCGGCGGGGCCGCTCAGTTCGGTGTCGGCCGCCGCCCCGTCGCCGCGCTCCGCCCGGGGCGGCTCCGCCGAGAGCCGTACGGTCCAGACGTCACCCGTGTCGGTCGCCCGCACCCGCAGGGTCCGGGGCCCGGGCGTCCGCACCCGGCTGCCGTCCCGGCCGTGGAAACCGCGCAGCAGCTCGTCGATGCCGTCGGCGGCGAGCGCGGGGTCGACCGCCCCCGGACCGCCCGGGAGCGCCGACTCCGCGTCCGCGCGGTGGACGGTGGCCTCGTGCGCCTGCCGCCGCGCCCAGAAGGCGAGCGGCGAGTCGGCGGGGAGGAAGGTCCAGCACGTCAGCGTCTCCGGCGCCGCGCGCAGGGCCGCGACGAGCCCCGTGTGCCCCTCGCGGTAGTACGCCAGCAGCGCGTCGCCGTCGAGCGCGGTCTCGTCGTCGGCCGGGCGGTACGCCGGCCGCGCCTCGGCGATGAGGTCCGTGGCCCACCGGTGCACCATCGTCGTGTGCCGCAGAAGGTCCCGGATCCGCCACTCCGGACACGTCGGCACCGCCGCGTCCACCCCGGCCGCGGCGGCGGCCTCGGCGAGACCGTGACCGGCCCTCTCCAACGCGTCGATGTACTCGGAAGTCTTCATCCCCATGGCCGGATTCTCGCAGCCCGCGGCCTCCCGCACCCCACATCGCACCAGGAAGCCGACTTCAACTCACCCGTGGAGCTCCCGCGTTACGGGCCCAGTACCCCATCACGGCGGCACCGGCGGCGAGCGCGGCGACCGTCGTGAGGGCCACCGGCAGGGAGAACCAGTCGGCGAGGAACCCGATGGACGGCGGACCGAGGAGCATTCCCCCGTACCCGAGCGTGGACGCGGTCGCGACCCCGGCGGGACCGGCGACGGCGCCCGCGCGGGCCACGGCGACGGGGAAGATGTTGGCCAGACCGAGACCGGTGACCGCGAAGCCCAGCAGGGTGGCCCAGACGGTCGGCGCGAGGGCGCCGAGCAGCATGCCCGCGGCGGCCGTCGCACCGCCCGCGACCAGGGTGCGGGTCTGGCCGAGGCGTTCGAGCAGGGCGGTTCCGGAGAGCCGGCCCGCGGTCATGGTCAACGCGAAGACGGAGTACCCGGCGGCGGCCACCCCGGGGTGCGCGCCCAGGTCCTGCTCCAGATGGAGCGCGCCCCAGTCGGCGAGTGCCCCTTCGCCGTACGCCGTGCAGAGCGCGATGACCCCGAAGACGACGACGACACGGCGGGATCCGCCCGACGGCCCGTCCCCGGCACCGGCCGTGAGGGACTCGGGCGGCGGCCCGGGGGAGGGGTGACGGAGCAGTACGGGCCCTGCGACCGCGGTCAGGGCCAGGCCGACGACGGTGAGCCCGAGCAGATGGGCGGTGGGGGAGAGTCCTCCGGCGAGCAGCCCGCCGAGCCCCGCGCCGATCATGCCGCCGAGGCTGAACGCGGCGTGGAAGCTCGGCATCACCGGGCGCCGGAGCGCGGCCACGAGGTCGACGGCCGCGCTGTTCATGGCGACGTTGATCCCGCCGTACGCGGCGCCGAAGACGAGCAGGACGAGGCCGAGCGCGAGCGGGGACCGGGTGAGCGCCGGCAGGGCCACGGAGAGCGAGAGGAGTACGGCGGTGGTGACGGTGACGACGTGGGAGCCGTACCGGCGGCAGAGGCGACCGGTCAACGTCATGGTGATGACGGCACCGGCGGACACCCCGAGAAGGGCGAGGCCGAGGTCGCCGGCGGAGGCGCCGGTCTGCTGCTTGACGGCGGGAATCCGGACGACCCAGCCGGCGAACAGGAAACCGTCGAGGGCGAAGAAGAGGGTCAGGGCGAGGCGGAGGCGGGACAGGGAGTGCGCGGCGGTGTCTCCGCCGGAGCCCCCTGATGTGGCCGTCCGTACTTTGTTTAGTAGCGGCACAAACTCAGGATAGGGGGATCCCCCACCCGCAATCAAGCGAACGAATCCCGAGCCCCCCACAGGACCCCCGCCCAAGGAACTCGGCCCCGGACCCGCCCGCCAAGCTCGGCCTCGGGGCTCACCCCCCCCGGGTCAGCCCCCACGGGTCAGCAGCCCCGGGTGAGTCCGCCGACGGTTCAGCCCTCCACAGATCAGCCCTCCGAAGGGTCAGTCGGCGACGAGCGGGAGTGGGGGACGCGCAGGGGCCGTGTTCGGGACGTAAAGCGTGATTTGTGGCGCGTAGGAAGGGCGCCCACGTTCCAAGGCCCAGAACGCGCCGTAAATCATGCAGTCCCGGACACGGCCCCGGAGCGGCCCCCACGGCCACCCCGACCGGGAACCGCCTCACCACGCCCCCCGCAGGCAGCCGAACCCCCAGACACGTACCCGGAACCGCCCCACCCCCCGATCATGGGAGACTCGCCCCCATGAACGGCAAGGCGACGACGACCCGAACACGGCTGGACAGGGGGCGCAACGCGCTCGGCCCCGCACTGGAGCTGGTGCACACCGGCAGGGCACCCACCAGGGCCGTCCTCACCGCCGAACTCGGCGTCACCCGAGCCACCGCCGGCGCCGTCGCCGCCGAGCTGGAGGCCCTCGGCCTCATCCGCGTCGACTCCAACCCCGGCGCCGCCGCCGGATCCCAGGGCCGGCCGTCCCACCGTCTCGCCGTGGACGAGAAGGGCCCCGTCGCCCTGGCCGCCCAGGTCCACGCGGACGGCTTCCGCGCCGCCCTCGTCGGTCTCGGCGGCACCATCGTCGCCACGGCCCCGGGCTGCGTCACCGTCTCCGCGGACCCGGCCCAGGTCCTCGGCGCCGTGGTCGACGCGGGCGCGGCCCTGCTGCGCGAGACCGGCCGCCGCTGCGTCGGCGCGGGCCTCGCCGCCCCCTCCGCCGTCGCGGAGCCCGAAGGCACCGCGCTCAACCCGCTGCACCTCGCCTGGCCGGCCGGAGCGCAGGTGCGGCAGATCTTCGCCGAGCGGGTACGGGCCGCCGGTATCGAGGGCCCGGCCTTCACCGGCAACGACGTGAACCTCGCGGCCCTGGCGGAGCACCGCCACGGCGCGGGCCGCGGCGCCAGGGACCTGCTCTGCGTGGCCACCGGCCACCGGGGTGTCGGCGGCGCGCTGGTCCTGGACGGCCGCCTGCACACCGGCAGCGCGGGCCTCGCCCTGGAGGTCGGCCATCTCACGGTCAATCCGGAGGGCCGCCCCTGTCACTGCGGCAGCCGGGGTTGTCTGGACGTCGAGACCGACCCGCTCGCCTTCCTGACGGTGGCGGGCCGTGCGCCGGGTCCGGAGGTCTCGCTGCTGCAGCAGTCCCGTGACCTGTTGCGCACCAGCCCCGACGACCCGGGGGTCCGGGTCGCGGTGGGGGAGTTGATCGACCGTCTGGGACTGGGTCTCGCCGGTCTGGTGAACATTCTCAACCCCGACCGCATCATCCTCGGGGGGCTGCACCGCGAGCTCCTGGACGCGGACCCCGAGCGGCTCCGCGCGGTCGTGGCGGACCGGAGCCTCTGGGGCCGCAGCGGCGGGGTGCCGATCCTCCCCTGCACCCTGGACCACAACAGCCTCGTCGGCGCGGCCGAACTGGCCTGGCAGCCGGTGCTGGACGACCCGCTGGCGGCACTGGGCCGCGAAGCGGTCTGACGTCAGGGCCGCTCCTCCACGAGCGAGGCGAGCCGGTCGAGGGCCGTGCGCGTGCCCGCCTCGTTGTCGGCGGCGGGGACGGCGTCGGGAACGCCTTCGTGCACGAGGACCACGTCCGTGCCGCCCTCCAGGGCGATCAGCGTCGTGGTGACGGTCATGGCACCCCGCAGGCGCGGGTCGGGCGTCTCGAACTCGAGGATCTCGACGACACGTTCGTCGGGCAGCAGCTCCACGAAGCGCCCGTGGTACGTGTCCGTGCGCGCCCCCGACTTGCCGACGCCGTCCGCCGTCCCGTACGTGAGGGAGACCCGGAACGTCCCCCCTTCGCGCGCGTCGAAGTCGTGCACCTCGCAGGTCATCCCGTACGGCACCCGCCAGCGCGGGACGGCCTCCGGGTCGAGGAGGGCGCGGTAGACGGCGGCGGGCGGGGCGTCGATGTGGCGGGACACGCGCGTGGTGTACACCCGTACCAGGCTAGGCCGTGGGCGCTGCGAGCGCTCCTCGACCGGGCGGGGGACCCACCGGGGAAAAACCCCCTGGGCCGGGGCGGCAGGAGGACGTACCGTTCCGCCTCATGACCTCTTCGGAAAACGATCTTCCTCCGCGCCTCGGCGGCCTCACCTTCCACGGCCCGCTCTCCGAGGCCCGCGCCACCCGCCTGATCGAGCGGCTCGCCGCCACCGGGCCCGTGGACGTGCTCGACATCGGCTGCGGCTGGGGCGAGTTGCTCCTGCGGGTCCTGGAGGCCGCCCAGGGGGCCAAGGGAGTGGGGATCGACATCAACGCCGAGGACCTGGCCCGGGGCCGGGAGCTCGCCGAGGAGCGAGGGATCGCCGACCGCGTCGAGTTCGTCGAGGAGTCGGCGCTCGGCACGGACCGGGGCCCCGTCGACGCGATTCTCTGTCTCGGGTCGAGCCAGGCGCTGTGCGACCCCGAACAGCCCCACGACCCCGCCGCCGCCCTGCGCGAGCTGCGCCGACTCGTGCGACCGGGCGGGCGGGTGGTCCTCGGGGAGGGCTTCTGGGAGCGCACGCCCACCGAGGCGGAGCTGGCCGCCATGTGGCCCGGCGCGCACGTCGGGGACCACTTCACCCTCGGTGCCCTGGTCGACCTCGCGATCGAGGCGGGGTTCCGGCCCGCGTGGATCGAGACGGCGAGCGCGGAGGAGTGGGAGGAGTTCGAATCCGGCTACCGGTACGAGACCGAGGTGTGGCTCGCAGCTCACCCGGACCACCCGCTGGCGGCCGAGACCCGCGAGCGGGTCGACCGGCAGCGCGCGACCTGGCTGAACGGCTACCGGGGCGTCCTCGGCATCACGTACCTCACCCTCGTCGCGGTGGCGTAGGGGCAGCGGCGGGCGGCAGGGCGCTGATCACCACTGCCGCCCCGCCTTCAGCCCCGCTCGTCCGGGCGCCGAGAGGTGAAGCACCTGGAAGCGCTCGCCCTCGTCGGCGGGCGCTTCCGTGCCCGCCCAGAGGGTGAGGGTCAGCAGCTCCCAGTGGCGTGGATCCACGGCGAGGGCGGAGGCCACCACCCCGTCCCGCCGTGCCTCCCGCGCGTGCCGGGCCACCGCGTCGGCGACCGCCCCGCCGGGCGGGACGGCCTCCGCGAGCGGGGTCCTGCGACGCGTCGCGGTGCCCGGAACCGAGGCGGCCGCGGGCCCTTCCTCGTACGACAGCCCGGTCCAGTGCTGCACCACGGGCCGGCCGAAGTCGTCGACGATGCCCTGGAACCCCGGACCCCAGAGGAAGGAGTTCATTCCCTCGGGGGTGGCCCACAGATAGAAGGGCGCGTACTGGTTCACGGGCGACGACGCCGCCACGGACGACGCCGACCCCGCCACGGGCAAGGCCCCCGCCACGGACGACGGCGACTCCGACAGCCCGTCCCCCCGCTCCCGTATCAGGTACGCCTTCAGGCCGAGCCCGGGAAAGGTGTCGAGCAGATGCCCCTTCGTCGCCACGCGTCTGCGGATGATCTCCATGTCGTAGTCGGCGGGCAGGGTGATCTCGTACTGCATCGCGTGCACGGAAGGGCTCCGTTTCTCTCTCCGAAGGGGGCGGTCAGTCGGCGTCACGAGGGGCGAGCAGGGCCAACAGCCCCCGCACCGCGCTGTCGAAGGGCGCCCTCGACCCCGTGGCGCGGGCCAGGACGTACCCGCCCTGCACGGTCGCCAGGACCGTCGCCGCCGTCTCGTCCGCGTCCAGGGAGCCGCTCAACTCCCCACGGTCCAGGCCCTGCTGGACGACCTCGGCGAGCCGGGTCCGCAGCCGGCCGATGACCTCGTCGACCGGGGCGCGCAGCGCGGGTTCGGCGACGATCTCGGGGTCCATGGTGAGCCGCCCCACCGGGCAGCCGCGCAGGACGTCGCGCTCGCGCAGCAGGTAGGCCTCGATCCGGCCGTACGCCGTGCCCTCGCCGCCCAGGACCGCCTCGGCCGCCGCCCCCATCTCCTCCGCCGTGCGCCGGATCGCGGCGAGCGCCAGGTCGGGCTTGCCCGCGAAGTGGTGGTACATGCTGCCCTGCCCCGCCCCGGCGGCCTGCTGGACGGCCTTGGGGCTGGTCCCCACGTACCCGCGCTCCCACAGCAGTTCGCGGGTCGCCTCGATCAGCCGCTCGGACGTGTTCATGCTCATGACGCCACTGTACATACCAGTAGGTACAGCCCGGAAGATCGGTGGAGGTACTCCCCACGTCGTACGCGCGAAGCCGCTGCCCGTACGACGCCCCGGACCCCCTCCCGGCGAGAGGCTCGAAGCACGAGATCCACACCGAGATCCACACCGAGATCCACACCGAGATCCACCCAGCGCACCGAGGAGCTGAACCCTCATGAACACACTCGCCCACGCGGCCCCCGGCCCGTGGATCCTCTTCCTCCCCCTCGTCTGGGCGGCCGTGATCGTCGGGGTCGTCACCGTCGCCCGCCGCGCAGGCCTCCGTCGGGCCGGTGGCTTCCACCGAGACGGCGGGCCGGACGACGGTTCGCCGATCGCCCTGCTCGGCCACCGGTTCGCCGCCGGGGAGATCGACGAGGACGAGTACTGGCGCCGGCTGACCGTCCTTGAGGAGCAGTTCGGCCGCGCGGCGCACACCAAGGGGCGCCGGGCATGACCGCGACGGCCACCACCCACACGCCTCCCCACTCCCCGCCCGCCGCCGCGGTCCGCGTCGTCGACGCCGTCAAGGTCTACGGGCACGAGGGCACCGAGGTCCGGGCCCTGGACGGCGTGAGCGTCGACTTCCCGGTCGGCCGCTTCACCGCCGTCATGGGCCCCTCGGGCTCCGGCAAGTCCACGCTGATGCACTGCGCCGCCGGGCTCGACACCCTCACCTCCGGCGCCGCCCTCCTCGGCGACACCGACCTGTCCACCCTCGACGACCGGCGTCTGACCGTGCTGCGCCGTGACCGGATCGGCTTCGTCTTCCAGGCCTTCAACCTGCTGCCGACCCTCACCGTCGCCGAGAACATCACCCTCCCGCTCGACCTCGCCGGGCGCGCTGTCGACCCGGCCCGGTTCGACCGGCTGGTGGACGCGGTCGGCCTCCGCGACCGCCTCCACCACCGCCCGAGCGAGCTCTCGGGCGGACAGCAACAGCGCGTGGCCGTGGCCCGGGCGTTCGCCGGAGACCCCGACGTCGTCTTCGCCGACGAACCCACCGGCAACCTGGACTCGCGCTCCGGGGAGGAGGTCCTGTGCCTGCTCGGCCGTACGGTCCGCGAGACCGGTCGTACGGTCGTCATGGTCACCCACGACCCGGTCGCGGCCGCCCACGCCGACGAGGTGGTCTTCCTCGCGGACGGCCGGCTCGTCGACCGGATGACCGCGCCGACCGCCGACCGCGTCCTGGACCGCATGAAGGCCTTCGACGGCCGAACGACCGCCGGTTCGCCGACGGAGCGGCCCACCACCGGCAAGGCACCCACCCAGCCCCCCACCGGCGGAGCGACGTCATGAGACCCCCCGAACGCGAAGCCGGCCCCGGCCCCCAACCCGGCCACCCCTACCCCCACCCCCAACCCCGCCCCCGCAACCGCCCCAGGCTCCCCGCCCCCCTCCGCCTCGCCCGCTCCTCCCTGCGCGCCCACCGGCGCCGTTTCCTCGGCACCTTCGCCGCCGTCGTGCTCGGGGTCGCCTTCCTCACCGGCACCCTCGTCATGGGCGACACCCTGCGCGCGAGCTTCGACTCGATGTTCACCGGCGCCACCCGGGGCACGGACGCCGTCGTCCGCAGCGCCGTCACCGTGACCGCCCCGGGCGAGGCCCAGGGCAACCGCGGCCCCGTCGACGCGGCCCTCGCCGACCGCCTCGCGCGCGTGCCGGGGGTCGCCGCCGCCGCGCCCCGGATCGAGGGGGCGGGCCAGCTTCTCGCGGCCGACGGCACCCCCGTCGGCGGCAAGGGCCCGCCCACCCTCGCCGGGAACTGGATCGAGGACCCGGCCCTCAACCCGTACCGGCTCGCCGAGGGCCGCGCCCCGGCCGCCCCGGGCGAGGCCGTCGTCAACAGGGGCGCCGCGGAATCCGCGGGCCTCGCCCTCGGCGACACGACGGTCCTGCGCACCCCCGACCCGGTGCGGGTCACCGTCGTCGGTCTCGCCACCTTCGGCGGCGCGGACGGCATGGGGCAGGTCACCTGGACCGGTCTCACCCGCGCCGACGCCGAGCGGTACCTGACGGCGCGCCCCGGAGAGGCGACGAGCATCGCCGTACGCGCCGGACCCGGGGTCTCCCAGGAGGAGCTGGTCGCCGCCCTTGCGCCCGTCCTCCCCGACGAGGTCGAGGCGATCACCGGACAGCGCGCCGCCGAGGAGAACACCGAGATGGTCTCCGGCCGCTTCCTCGGCCTCTTCACCACCTTCCTGCTGGTCTTCAGCGGGGTCGCGGTGCTCGTCTCCGTCTTCACCATCCACAACACCTTCGCCGTCCTCGTCGCGCAACGGACCCGCGAGAACGCCCTGCTCCGCGCGATCGGCGCCGCCCGCCGCCAGATCGTCACCGGCACCCTGGCCGAGGCGCTGACCGTCGGTCTGCTCGCCTCCCTCGCCGGCCTGCTCGCCGGCATCGGGGTGGCGGCGGGCCTCCAGGCCCTCTTCCCGGCCGTCGGGTTCCCCTTCCCCGAGGGCGACCTGGTGGTGACCGGCACCTCCCTCGCACTGCCGTTCGGCGTCGGGCTCGCGGTCTGCGCGGGTGCGGCGCTCCTGCCCGCCGTACGGTCCGGGCGTACGGCTCCGCTGGCCGCCCTCCGGGAGGCGCGGACGGACGCCTCGGGGACGTCACGGGCGCGCGGGGCGACCGGCGGAGCCCTGCTCGCCGTCGCGGTCGGCACGGTCCTCGCCGGGGTGCTCGGCACGCCCTCGCTGTGGCTCGCGGCGACCGGTGCCGTGCTCGCGGTCGCCGCCTTCGTGGTCCTGGGACCGGTCGCCGCGTCGATCGCCGTACGGGTCCTCGGCCGCCCCCTCCGGGGTGCCAACCGCCGCCTCGCCCGCCGCAACGCCCTGCGCAGCCCGGGGCGTACGGCGGCGACCGCCACCGCCCTGATGATCGGCGTCGCCGTGGTCACCCTCTTCACGGTCTTCGGTGCCTCCCTGAAGGCGACGGCGGACCGCACGGTCGACCGCTCCTTCGCGGGCGACGTGGCCATCGGCGGAGCCTCGTTCGGCGCGGGCGGCAGCGGTCTCAGCCCGCGCCTCGCCCCGGCCGTCGCCGCGCTGCCCGAGGTCGACACCGCCGTCGGCCTGGGGCGCGGGGTGGCGGAGGTGGACGGCCGGGGCCGCGCGCTGACCGTCACCGACCCGCCCGCCCTGGCCCGCACCCTGGACCTGGGGGAGGTACGGGGTTCCCTGGCCGGACTCGGTACGGACGGGCTCGCCGTCGCCGCCGACGAGGCGGCCTCCTCGGGCCTGGCGCCCGGCCGGGCGGTCGAGCTGACGTTCACCGACGGCACCCGGCACACCTTCACCGTCCGGGCGGTCTACGAACGCGCCGACCTCGCCGGTGACTACCTCGTCACCCGGGAGGCCTGGGCCCCGCACCGGACCCAGGACGCCGACACCCTCGTCGCCGTCTCCTTCGCCGACGGGGTCACCGCCGAGCGGGGCGAGGCGGCCGTGACCGAGGTCGCGGACCGCTACGGCCGGCCGGAGGTGCAGACCCGGCAGGAGTACGCGGAGTCCTCGGCGGCCGGCATCGACATGATGCTGACCCTCGTGTACGCGCTCCTGGCGCTCGCCGTCCTGATCGCGCTGCTCGGCATCGCCAACACGCTGACCCTGTCCGTCCACGAACGGACCCGGGAGCTGGGGCTGTTGCGGGCCGTGGGGCAGACCCGGGCCCAGCTGCGGGCGATGGTCCGCTGGGAGTCGGTCCTGGTGGCGGCGTTCGGCACGGTCGGCGGGCTCGTCCTCGGCGGGTTCCTCGGCTGGGTCCTCGTCCGCGCCTCGGGCGGCTCGGGGGACACCGCTTCCGCCTTCGCCGTACCGGGCGTTCAGCTGGCGACGGTGGCCCTGGTCGGTCTGGTCGCGGGGGCGGCGGCGGCCTGGCGGCCGGCGCGCAGGGCGGCCCGGCTGGAGATCCTCCGGGCGATCGCGACGGAGTGACAGGAGGTACGGCGCTCCGGCGCGCGGCCCGTTCAGCCCGCGCGGCCCGCCGGGACCGGGTGGGCCGGACGGACCGGCCGGACCGGGCGGTGGGCCGCGCGGGCCGCCGTGACGACGGCCCGGACCGCGGCGGCGGTGACGACGGCGGGTGTGACGGCGGGCGCCGGAGCGGCCACCGGGGCCAGGACCGGGGCGACCGAGGTGCCGACGGGCACATCGGGGAGCGGTCCGTACTCCGTGAAGGCGCTCTCGGCCGTGACGCCGTACCCGACCTGCCGGCACGTCTCGACCGTGTCGCTCGGCGACGGCGGCGCCGTGAGCGTGAACCACACGACCTTGCCGTCGGCCCCGCACGAGCGCACGCCCCAGCTCTCGCTGACGGCGCCGACGATGGCCAGGCCCCGGCCGGAGGTGGCCAGTTCCGCGCAGGCGTCGAGGGCGTCGAAGCCCTCGGCCAGGTCGAGGGGGTCCCGGGTGCACGCCTCCGGTATGCGGGGGTCGTGGTCCCGGACGGAGACCGTCAGCCGGTCGAGCAGCAGCTCGATCTCGACGGTGCACCCCTTGTCCGGCCGGGCGTGCCGGTGGACGTTGGTCAGAAGCTCGGTGAGACCGAGCACGGCATGGTCGATGAGTGCGTCGACGTGCCAATGTCGGAGGTGCGCGGAGACAATCCTGCGGACCTGTCCGATCCGCGACGGCAGGGCCTGTAGCTCCACCGCGTAGTACCTGCTCGGCTCGCTGATCACGGCTGCGACTCCCCGAAGTAGTCCGGAAGAAGACGAAGATTCGGATCTCTGGTGCGGTACAGCAGGGTGGCGACCTGCGCGCTGTGTCACCACCGGTCAACCCTCGGTGAGGTGGTTCCAGCGTGAGCCACCCGTGACCGCACCGCAACTCGCGGCGATGGGCGACCGGCGGCAGGCCACCGGTGAAGGGTCACCGGCGATGAGCGCCCGACGACGGGAGACCGCCCGGAAAGCCCGGGCCCCGGCCCGTACGGCTCACCGTCGCCCCGCCGCCCGCTTCAGGGCCGCCAGGAAGCGCCCGGGCTCCTCCGACGCCTCGTGGTCGTCGGCCCTGGCGTCGCCGTTCCTGTGCAGCGTCAGCCGGTAGCGGGTGCCGTTCACGGTGGCCACCGCCTCGTCGGCCCTCGCGAACCACGGGCGCCCCGCCCGGACCGCGCCGACGGGGGCGCTGTCGATCTCGCTGCCGTAGCTCGTGAGCAGGGCGAGCCGGCCGTCCTCGATCCGCACCTCGCCCGCGCGGGTCAGTGAACGCAGCCAGCGGGCGATCCCCACGCCCCTGGCGCTGAACTCGGGTTCCGACATGCCGATCCGCCCCTCTCGCCCGGTTGCCGTTCCCAGTGTGCCGGGCCGTCGCGGCCCGCACCAGTGGCCCTCCCGCAAGTCATCCCTATGGAGACTCAAAGGAAACGTTTGCCCAGGTGGGAGCGGTATCGTCGGCGGTGGGGCACCCCCATGGAAGTGACCGAGGAGAGGCGCGGATGAGCACCACGGAGAACAGCGCGGAGAACAGCACGGCGGGCGCCGCCACCACCGCCGCGGTGACCGTCGACGTCGACCGCAGCGATCCGGCGTACCGGTCCTGGCTCAAGGAGGCCGTCCGCAAGGTCCAGGCCGACGCCAACCGCTCGGCCGACACGCACCTGCTCCGCTTCCCGCTCCCCGAGAAGTGGGGCATCGACCTCTACCTCAAGGACGAGTCCACCCACCCCACCGGCAGCCTCAAGCACCGCCTCGCCCGCTCCCTCTTCCTGTACGGCCTCTGCAACGGCTGGATCCGGCCGGGCAAGCCCGTCATCGAGGCCTCCAGCGGTTCGACCGCCGTCTCCGAGGCGTACTTCGCGAAGCTCATCGGCGTCCCCTTCATCGCCGTCATGCCCCGCACGACCAGCCCGGAGAAGTGCCGGCTCATCGAGTTCCACGGCGGGCAGTGCCACTTCGTCGACGACTCGCGCACGATGTACGAGGAGGCCGCCGCGCTCGCCGAGCGCACCGGCGGTCACTACATGGACCAGTTCACCTACGCGGAGCGGGCGACGGACTGGCGCGGCAACAACAACATCGCCGAATCGATGTACCAGCAGCTGAAGTTGGAGCGCTACCCGGAGCCGGCCTGGATCGTGGCCACCGCGGGCACCGGCGGCACCTCGGCGACCATCGCCCGCTACGTCCACTACATGCAGCACGACACCCGCATCTGTGTCGCCGACCCCGAGAACTCCTGTTTCTTCGACGGCTGGACGCACCACGACCCGCACGCCACCTCCGACTGCGGTTCGCGGATCGAGGGCATCGGCCGCCCCCGCATGGAGCCCAGCTTCGTGCCCGGGGCCGTCGACCGCATGATGAAGGTGCCCGACGCGGCGAGCATCGCCGCCGTCCGCGCCCTGGAGACCGCGATCGGCCGCAAGGCGGGCGGTTCCACCGGCACCGGCCTGTGGAGCTCCTTCAAGATCATCGCCGAGATGGTCGCCCACGAGCGGACCGGCAGCGTCGTCACGCTCATCTGCGACCCGGGCGAGCGCTACCTCGACAAGTACTACTCCGACGACTGGCTGGCCGCCCAGGGGCTGGACATCGCCCCCTACAGCGCCGCTATCGAACGGTTCCTGGCGACCGGGGTCTGGCCGGAGTGAGCCGCCGGTCGAGCCTGCGCGCGGCGTCCCGGAAGGACAGCCCCACGCCCGGCCCGGCGAGGCGGAGCCCGATCCGGAGCGGGGCGGCGCCGTCGACGGCCATCGTCCAGCGCAGCCGCGTGCCGGTCCCGGCGGGGGAGAGGTGCCACTCCTCCACCATGGCGGTGACCCCCGGCGCGTTCGTCAGGTCCACCCGGTAGGCGTAGCGGACCTCCGGCTCGGCGGCCAGGATGGTCTCCTCGAAGCGGACCCCGCCGCGCAGCCGGACGGTGCGGCCCGCGCCGTCCCCCGTCGGGACGGCGGAGGTGATGGCGGTGAACCAGTGCGGCCAACTGCCCACCTCCACCGCGAGCGACCGGAAGACGGCGGCCGGCGGGGCCGTCAGGGTCGCGGTGAAGACCAGGCGGACGGGTGCGGACGCGGTGAAGTCGAGCTCCACCGGCCTGAGTCGGCGTGCCATGGACCGTACCTCCCGGGTCGCGGACGGAAGTGCGACCTTAGCTGACATGCTGTCAACAGCACAGAGGGCGGCGGAAGCCGGGACCCCCGGATCCCGCCACGTCGACGGCCGCCAGGCCTGCGGCCACCACGTCGGTGGCCACCAGACCCGTGGACACCACGTCGAACGCCACCAGGGCGGCCACCAGGTCCGCGGCCAGCAGGTCTACGGTCGCAAGGTCTACGGCCCCCAGGTCTCCGGAAACCGCGTCGGCGCCGCGCCTCCGCCGAGGTCGGTCACCACCTCCCTCGGGATCCTCAGCCCTCCCGCAGCAGCCCGTCCACCGCGCGGCCGAAGAGGTACCGTCCCGCCCGCGCCAGCACCGGATCGAAGACCCGGGGCACCCCGCGTACCGACAACTCCTCCGTCCACACCACCCGGCTGCCGCCGTCGCCCGCGTCGCCCACCTCGACGAGCGCCCAGCCCCGGACCAGCCGGCCCGACTTCTCCAGCCGGCACGCCCCGGACCGGCCCGCCGCCGGAGGCTCCCAGCGCACGACCTCCATCGGGTCGTCGAACGCCAGCCGGCCGAGGCCGGTGCGGGCGGTGAACCGGGTCCCCGCCCGGTTCGGCCCCGGCGTCAGCACCCTCGTCCGGGTCAGCGGCACCTGGCGGCCGTGGGCCGGCCAGTCCGTGAGCCGCCGCCACGCCTCCTCGGGCGCCAGCGGCGCCGTCCGCTCGACCCGGAAGAGGCTCACGCCTGCTCCTCGCCCGCCACCACGAGCCCCGGCAGGTGCTCCGCGACCTCGGCCCGTACGCCCGGGGGCAGGCCGCCGTCCGTCACCCAGGTGTCCACCTCGTCCAGCGCGCCGAACGAACTCAGGCCCACCGTGCCCCACTTGGTGTGGTCGGCGACGACCACCACCCGGCGCGCCGAACGCATCAGGCACCCGTTGGTCTCCGCCTCCGCCAGGTTCGGCGTCGAGAGCCCCGCCTCCACCGAGATCCCGTGCACCCCGAGGAACAGCAGGTCGAAGTGGAGCGAGCGGACCGCCCGGTCCGCCACCGGCCCCACCAGCGCGTCGGAGGGCGTCCGCATCCCGCCCGTCAGGACGACCGTCGCCGCCCCGCGCCGCGACTCACCGCCGCTGCCCGCGAGATGGGCCTCGTGGAACACGTCGGCGACCCGTACCGAGTTGGTCACCACGGTCAGGTCGGGCACGTCGAGCAGGTGGCGGGCGAGGGCGTAGGTCGTCGTACCGCCGGATAGGGCGATCGCCGTGCCCGGCGCGACCAGGGCCGCCGCCGCCCGCGCGATCTCGTCCTTGGCGCTCGGTTCGAGCACCGACTTGGCCTCGAAGCCCGGCTCGTGGGTGCTCGCCTCCACCACGGGAACGGCCCCGCCGTGCACCTTCGCCAGCATGCCCTGCCGGGCCAGCGCGTCCAGGTCGCGGCGGATCGTCATGTCCGAGACGTTCAGGCGGCGGGTCAGTTCGTTGACCCGTACACCGCCGCGCCGCCGTACCTCGTCGAGGATCAGGGCACGCCGCTGCTCCGCGAGGAGGTTCTGGTTGTCAGTCACCGCCGGGGCCGGTCCTTCCGCAGGAGACAAGGGGATGGGTGTCGGATTCGGTGAGGAACGGTGCGCAGGCGCACGAGCGTCCGCGATCCTGGTGCCGACGTCGCATCTTCCCACTCTGAGAGGAAGTCCCCTCAGTGTCCCCTGCCACACCCGCCCCGGAGAGCGGGGGCGCGGCGCTCGAACTCCTCGTCCACGGAGTCGGCGGAGCCACCCCCCAGTCCATGCTCGACGACCCCAGGACCGTACGGATCACCGGCGACCGGACCGCCGCCATGCACCGGCGCGCCGACGACCTCGACGCCGAGGACCACCCCGAGCGGTACGCGGCCGGCCCGGTGCGGGAGGCGTACTGCTGGTCCAACCTCACCTCCGGCGACGGCGCCCGCGCCCTGTGGCTCCTGCTCCTGCCCTTCATGGTCGCCAACCTGGCGCACTGGATGCGTCCGCCCTCCCAGGGCCGGCCGGGGCTGGTCCGGCTGTACGGGGTCCTCGTCCGGCTCGTCGCCCTCACCCTCACCGTGCTCCTCACCGCCGCCGCGTGCGAGGTCGCGCTCGACCTGACGGCCTGGCAGTGCGCCGCCTCCACCGGCTGCGCCGACGCCCACTCCTGGCTCGGCTTCCTCTCCGCCGGGCGTGGCGGCTGGTGGTCCCTGCCGGGCCGCCGACTGGCGCTGGCCGCCCTGGTTCCGGCCCTCCTCGTCGGCTTCCTCTGGTACCTGTCGAACCGGACCTGGAGCGCGTACGAGGCGCAGCGCCCGCCCACCGGCTACGACGACCCGGTGGAGGAGCCCCGGCCGGCTCCGGGGCACCGGCCCCACTCGGACCTCGGCACCGACCAGGGCCCCGGCGCCGACCCGTCCCTCCGCGTCGCCCGAGGGACCGACCAGGGGCCCGGGACCGATCCCCGTCCCCCGGCCGACACGGAGCCCGCCGACCACGGGGAGCGCGCCCCGGGTCCCGTCGAGCCGCGGCCCGCCCTCGGCCGCCCCGGCTTCTGGTACGGCCGCCGGCTCGTCGCCCGCCTCAGGGCGGCCCACACCGCGGCGGGGTTCCTCACCGTCGCCGCCGCCCTCGCCACGGCCACCGCACGGTACGACGCCACCCTCCCGGGAGCCGGGGCCGTCCTCGGCCGGGCCCTCCAGGCCGCCGTCGCCGCGCTGGCCGTCCTTGTCCTCTGGGTGGTGTGCCGCCGGGGCCGCAGCGAGCGCCGTCTCGACCTGCGCGTCGAACGCGCCCTCGTCTCCTGGCTCCCCGGCCTCTCCCTCACCCTGCTCGCCCTCACCGCCCTGTACGCCGGGTGGTCCCGCCCCGGCTGGAAATCCGGCGGGTCCCTCCCCGGCGACGCCGTGTTCGGAGCCCTCACCCTGGCCCAGGGCGGCCTCGTCGTCGCCCTCGGCGTCGCCGCCCTGCTCCTCCAACGGCCCCGCAGGGACCCGCGTACCGCGCTGCGCGGCCTCGGCGGACCGGCCGTCGCCATGCTCGCCTGCGCCCTCGCCGGAGTCATGTCCGGGGGAGTGGCCCAGCGCGTCGCCGACTGGCTCGACGGACCCGCCACCCCCGGCATGGGCGACGCGGGCCCCCGGATAGCTCCTCCCGTGCTGCTCAGCTGGCAGGCCTCCGTCATCCCCGTCCTGCTCCTGCTGCTGCTCGCGCCCGCCGTCCTCCTCGCCGTCCGCACGGTGCTCGCCGCCGAGCGCCTGCGCCCCCAGGTCGAGGCCGACTACGACGCCGCCGACGAACGCGACCCGGTCCGCACCGGACAGATCGCGACGGGCCGGGCACGGGCCTCGCTCACCGACTCGGCGCCCGTCCTCGTCGGCGTCGTCTCCGGCGCCACCCTGCTCCTCGGGGCCGCCTCCGTCGCCGGCGCCTGGGCCAGCGGCAACGTCCCGGGCCGGGCCTTCGACGGGGCCCACCCGGCGGTGGCCTCCCTGGCCTCCGCCACCCAGGCCCTCGGCTCCTGGATGATCGGCTTCGGCTTCCTGCTCTTCGTCACCTGGGGCCGCCGCGCCTACAAGGACGCCTCGGCCCGCCGCACCATCGGCATCCTCTGGGACGTCGGCACGTTCTGGCCCCGCGCCGCCCACCCCTTCGCCCCGCCCTGCTACGCCGAGCGGGCCGTCCCCGACCTGACCTGGCGGATGAGCTCCTGGACGCGGAGCACCGGCGGCCGGCTCGTCATCTCCGGTCACTCCCAGGGCAGCGTCCTCGCCGCGGCCGCCGTCTGGCAGCTGCCGCCCGCCACCCGGGGCCGGGTCGCGCTCCTCACGTACGGCTCACCCCTGGAGCGGCTCTACGGGCGCTGGTTCCCCGCCTACTTCGGCCCCGAGGCGCTGCGCGGCCTGAATCGTACGGTGCACTGCTGGAGCAATCTGTACCGCGCCACCGACCCCATCGGCGGGCCCGTCAGGGTCCCCGCCGAGGGCGGCCGACCCACCGTCGACGCGGCGGTCCTGCTCGACCCGGTCGTCTACGGCCGCACCCGCCGGCACCCACTGCCCGAACCGATCCTGGGCCACTCCGACTACCAGGCCGACCCGGCGTTCGCCGACCGGCGCACCGCTCTCCTCGACCGTCTCCCGCCGGCCCTGCCGCACCAGCGCGAGCCGGACACACAGGTCGATCAGGGCAGTTCGGGGAGGTCCTCCGGATAGAGCAGGGTCAGTTCGTCCGTGCTCGCCTCGGCGAGCGCGGCGACCCGGCCCGCGTGCCGCTCCACCATCGACTCGAACGTCTGTCGCGCCGTACGGCCGTTGCCGAACGCCGGGCCCTTGGGCAGCTTCGTGAAGTACGTGAGGAGCGCCTCGTCGGTGCCCGGGGCGAGCCGGTACTCGTGCTCGTCCGTCTGCTGGCCGACGATCCGGAGCAGCTCGTCCGGCTCGTAGTCGCCGAAGGTGATGGTCCGGGAGAAACGGGACGCCACACCGGGGTTGACGGTGAGGAAGCGCTCCATCTCCGCCGTGTACCCGGCGACGATGACCACCACCGCGTCCCGGTGGTCCTCCATCAGCTTCACCAGCGTGTCGATGGCCTCGCGGCCGAAGTCCCGGCCCGAGTCCTCGGGGGAGAGCGCGTACGCCTCGTCGACGAACAGCACCCCGCCGCGCGCCCGGTCGAAGGCCTCCTGGGTCCGGATCGCCGTCGAGCCGATGTGCTCGCCCACCAGGTCCACCCGGGACACCTCGACCAGGTGTCCGCGCTCCAGGACGCCGAGGGAGGCCAGGATCTCGCCGTACAGCCGGGCCACCGTCGTCTTTCCCGTGCCCGGGTTGCCGGTGAAGACCAGGTGGCGGCGGACCGAGGCCGCCTTGAGCCCCGCCTCCTGGCGCCTGCGCCCCACCTCGATCATGTTGGTGAGGGTCCGCACCTCCAGCTTGACGCTCTCCAGGCCCACGAGGGCGTCGAGCTCCCCGAGCACGTCCTGCGAGGAGCGGGCGGAGGGCACCGGCTCCGGTTCGACCGGGACCGCTACGACCGGAGCGGTACGCGGAGTGGGCACCGCGCCGAGCAGCCCCGCCGACTGGGTGGCCGTCAGGACGGTCCCGCCGTCGGGTACGGAGGAGCGGGCCGCGCTCTCGTCGCTGGTGCAGTCCTCCGCGCTCGCGCCCTCCTCCGGGAACTCGTAACCGCCGCGCGCGCAGCGCTCCGTACGGCACTTGCGCAGGGTGGTCCGGCAGCCGTCGGTGACGTGGAAGCCGTACCCGCCGCTGCCCGTGACCCGGCAGCCGGTGAAGGAGCCGCGCCCCTCCGCCGACACGTAGAAGCCGGCCTCGGCGGGCGAGGTGACCGTGCACCGGTCGATCGTGGGGTCGGCGCCCTTGGTGACGATGACACCGGTCTGTACGGAGTCGATCGTGCAGCCGCCGAGGGTGCCGCCGCTGCCGTGGTCCCGGAACCAGGCGCCCGTGGAGGCCTCCCGGATCCGGCAGTCGTCGAGCTGGGCGGTCGCCCCGTCGCTCACCGAGACCGCGGTGTTCCGCACCTGCGAGAGGTCGCTGTCGACGACGTCCACCCGGGAACCCCGGTCGAGGACGAACAGCGCGTCCGGTACGTCGTGCACCCGGCAGGCGTCGAGGACGGCGGTCGCCCCGTCGCTCACCCACACCGCCGGGTAGTCGCCCGTGCTGTCGTGGATCTCGCACTGGTTGGCGTCCACGCGGGTCCCCGGGTCCCACACGGAGAGGCCGTTGCGGCCGAAGCGGCGGACGGTCGACCGCGTCAGCGTCAGGACCGAGCGGGAGCGCAGGTCGACGGCGTTCTCCGGGACGTCGTGGATGTCGCAGTCCGAGAGGGTGAGCACCGCGTCCGTGTCGAGGGTGATGCCGTCGGCCGAGGTCCGGTGCACCGAGGAGTCGCTGAGATGGGCCGTGGCGCGGGCGGCGATCTGGAGACCGGAGCCCTTGATCTCGTACACCTCGCAGCCGACGCCCTCCAGGCCGCTGCCCTCGCCGGTGACGGCGATCCCGGCGCCCGAGGCGTGGTGCACCCGGCAGCGCTCCAGACGCGGATGCGCCCCGCCCCGCACCGAGATCCCCGCCTGTCCGGCGGACACCACCTCGCACTCCTCGAACACGCCGCCCGCGCCGTCGAGTACGGCGATGCCGATCCCGGCCGGGTTGTCGACGGTGCAGCGGCGGACCGTCGGCCGGGCCGCGCCCCGCACCTCTATCCCGGCGGCGGAGCGGGTCATGATCCGCAGGTCGAGGAGTTCGGGGGTGCCGTCCTCGATGAGCAGCGCCGGGGCGGCGACGTCCTGCCCCTCGATGTGGAGGTCCTGGACGGTGACGGAGGCGCGCAGCGTCAGCGGCACGCCGTCCGGCGGGGCGATCCGCACCGAGCCGATCGCGCCCTCGGGGCCGCGCAGGGTGACGGCACGCCGCACCACGAGGTTCTCCCGGTAGGTGCCCGGGGCGACGGTGAGCACGTCCCCGTCCCCGGCGGCCTCCAGGGCGGCGGCGAGGGAGGGGTACTCACCCGTGCGGCGCCGCCACCGCGATGTGCCGGTGTGCGTCACCTGGACCGTGCCCTGTGCCATGGGTGTGTCCTGCCCCCGCCTCATGCCTCGCCGCTGATCCGATGCCCCACCGTAGCGCGCGCGGGGCCGCCGGGTTGACGGGTCGCGGAGCCGCGGGTGCGCGGGCACGGGGTGGGCGTCCGCGCGGGTCACACGCGGTCAGGGGACGGTCGCGGGTGGTCGATGTCGGTCGGGCTCGGTCGCGCCGCCGACGGTTCCGCGGAAGCGCCCGCGAGGGCCGCCGGGCCCCCGTCAGCTCCCGGTCCCCGTGCGGCCCCAGTCCGGTCCGGCCGCCGCCCACGCGCGGTCGAGGCGCGCGTACCTCAGGAGCACGACCCGGCGTACGGCGAGGCGGCGGACGGTCTCCACCAGGAGGCCCACGAGGAGCGCGGCCGTGAGACCGGCGATGACCGCGTGCGCGCGGGCGGTGTCCGCGTGCATCGGAGCCGTCACCGGATGTCCGTCCCGGTCCGTCCAGAGCGGGAAGGTGGCGCCGGGCGCGGAGTTCCGCCGGGCCGTCGTCACCGTCCCCGTACGGGCGGTGCCGTCCGGTGCGATCCACTCGGCCACCACCGAGCGGCGCAGCCGTTCCTCCCCGGCCGCGTCGGCGGTCCGCGCGCCGCTCGCGGGCCGGTCGGCCGGGCGGAGCACCCGGGCGGTGGTCGGCACCCGCTGTTCCTGCTGGGTGCGGACCGCGCGCTGGAGCGAGTCGTGGGCGGAGGCGCCGGCCGCCCAGCCGGTCAGGGGCACCACGACGCAGAGCAGGACGAGTGCCGTGAACGCGACCCAGGCCTCGACGAGATCGGTGGTCCGGCGCAGCGAGTTGTGCCGCCAGCGCCAGAGGCCGATGGCTGCGCGCACGTCGGAACCCCCTAGTCGTCCACCGCCGTTCCTCCGACGAGTGTGCCCGGGGTCGGTGTTCCGCGCCTGTCGGGCCGGTGAAGTGTGACGGGGGTCCCGTCGGCCCCGGCGCGGCCCGATGCGGGTGGGGGTGCGGGTCCGGGAGCCGGGCGGGCCAGTCGGTGGCCCTGGTCAGTCGAGGATCTTCACCGCGTCGCCGACCCGGACCGTGCCCGTGTGCTCGGGCACCAGGTTCTGGCCGAAGATGACCCGGCCGTCGCTCTTGCGGTGCCGGGCGAGGGTGCGCAGCGGCTCCTTGCCGCGCGCGGCGGTGAACTGGTCCGTCGTGGTGACCACGCAGCGTCCGCAGGGCCGGGCGACACGGAAGGTGACCTCTCCGACGGTCAGGCGCGTCCAGCCGTCCTCCGCCCAGGGGGAACTCCCCTCGATCACCAGATTCGGCCGGAACCGGTTCATGGGAAGGGGGCCCTCGTCGGCGTGGTCCCCCTGCGCGATGAGGGAGTTGAGGGCGTCGAGCGAGGACGAGGTGGCGACGAGGAGCGGATAGCCGTCCGCGAAGCTGACGGTCTCACCGGGCCGCGCGTACGCCGGGTCGACGGGACGCCGGTGTTCGGGCGCGTCCATGTGGACGAGCCGGAAATCGCCCTCCAGGTACGCCGAGAGCCAGCCGGCCGCCGCGCGGTCGGCCGGCACGACCTCCACCGGCTTGTCGAAGATCTCCACCGTGACCGTGGCCGAGGGGTGCGGGACCTCGACGGTCAGCGGCGGATGGCCGGGCGCGGACAGGGTGATCCCGCCGCCCGCCAGCGGCTCGGCCGTGGCCAGCGCCATCCGGGGGTGACGGCGCTGGGTCACGACCTTGTCCGCGGCGTCGACGACCGCCCAGCGGCGGTCCCCGGCCAGCCCCCAGGGCTGGACCTCGGCCTCCGCGAGGGCCAGCGCGCGCATGGCCTTCACCGGATGGACGTGGACGGAGCGGAGAACGGGAGTCGCCATGAGGTCATCCTGCCAGCCGCTCCGGCCCCGACGCCGCCGGTGACGAGGGGCCTGTCAGTAACCCCCGCCCTGGTAGGGACGGTTGTACGGGTCCTCGTACTGCATGGGCGCGGGGGCGGGCCGGGGCGCCGCCGGACGCATCGCCTCGTACCCCGCGGGCGCGGGGCGCGCCTGCTGCGGGTACTGGCCGCCCTGGTAGCCGCGCGGGGCCACCTGCTGCTGCGGGATGTACGGGGCGGGGGCGTGCTGCAGGGGCACGGGGGCCATCTGCGGCGTGGGCTGCGGGTATCCGTAGCCGTTGCCGTAGGAGGGCTGCGGGCTGGGCGCCGCCGGGAGGGCGGGCAGTGCCGCGGGAAGCGCCGGCAGGTAGGAGCCGCTCGAGGGGAAGCTGCTGCCGGTGTCGTAGGCGGCGGGCACTCGGATCGGGGCGATCTGAGGCGTGCCCCGCTCCGCGACCAGGGAGTCGTAGATCGGGGTGTCCGGGAAGGACGGCGCGGTGTGGTAACCGCCTCCATAGGTGGAGCGGGGGGAGGTCATGGCACATAAGTTAAGCCCACGATGTGCTGGTTGGGGAGCCTGATTAGAGGGTTGTTTGACGGGCTTCGTGAAGAAGCGGATCCCCAATCCGAGCGAACGTGCCAAAAACGGGCGGCGGAACGCGCCAAGATCGTGTAAAAGCCGAGTTCGGAGGGGGTTACCGGCGGGTCCGTCGCCCCCGGACCGGCTCGGCGTCCCGGGCATGAAGAACACATAAAGAAAAGGTGCCGAGAACGGGTGGGGGAAGTGATCATGGGCATGCTTAAGTGTCAATCCGAGGATGCCCGGGGCGATGTGTACACGCCGAATTGACGGCGCTACTCCCCGTGTCGGGAAAACCATTTCCGCGAAGAGGGCGGCACGCTCACCCGGGGCGCCACCACGGTCACCGGTCCGGCGCCGCCTCCGGACGCGCGTACGTCCGGCCCTTCCACGCCGCACCGACCCCCCGGTGGTGGCGTACCGCCGAATCCACCGTCATCAGGAGGTAGAGGAACGCGGTGAAGGGCAGCAGCGGAGCGAGCCACAGCGGCTGCCGGTAGTAGCGGAGCATCGGCACGTACGTCCCCGCCATCACCGCCCAGGCCGCACCCCCCGCCCAGGCCGCCACGGCTTCCCCGCCCACCACGCCCGCCACCAGGCACACCGGTGGCACCAGATAGACGAGCACGAGGCCCGCCACCGTCCCCGCCAGCAGGAGCGGGTTGTGCCGCAGCTGCGCGTAGGCGCTGCGGGCCACCATCCGCCACAGCTCGCCGAGCCCCGGATAGGGGCGCACGCTGTCGACCCGCTCCGCCAGCCCCAGCCAGATCCGCCCGCCGGCCCGCCGCACCGCCCGCGCCATCGACACGTCGTCGATCACCGCCTGCCGGATCGCCTCCGGCACCTCCGCCGCCACCGCCGTCTCCGTCCGCAGCAGCACACAGCCGCCCGCGGCGGCCGTCGCCAGCGGCCGCGCCCGGTTGATCCAGCGGAAGGGATAGAGCTGCGCGAAGAAGTAGACGAACGCCGGCACGACCAGCCGCTCCCACGGGCTCGCCACCCGGAGCCGGGCCATCTGCGACACCAGGTCCAGATCGTTCCCGACCGCCGCCGACACCAGGAGGCGGAGACTGTCCGGCTCGTGGGCGATGTCCGCGTCCGTCAGGAGCAGGAACTCGGGTCCACGCGCGCGTGCCAGCGCCATGCCGTGCCGCAGCGCCCACAGCTTCCCCGTCCAGCCCGGCCCCGGTTCACCCGGCGACACCACGGTCAGCGGCAGCCCGCCGCACCCGTCGGCCAGCTCGGCGGCGAGCTTCCCCGTGCCGTCCGTACTGCCGTCGTCCACGAGGATCACCTCGGCGACGCCCGGATAGTCCTGCGCGAGCAGCGACGGCAGGCTCAGCGGCAGCACCCCGGCCTCGTCCCGCGCCGGCACGACGAGCACCACCCGCGGCCACCGACCGCCCTGTTCCGGCCGGCCCCCGCGCGCGTGCCCGCCGTCGACCGGCGGCAGCCGCTGGTCCGTACGCCAGAAGAACCCCTGGCCCAGCAGCAGCCAGACCCAGACGGCCAGGGAGACGAGCGCGAACCATGCGAGAGGGCTCATTCGCGGCAGTCTGCCCCAGATCGCGGGGGATGTAAGGCCCATCGGCTAGGGTGACCGGGTGAAGATCGCGCTCATGGACTCCGGAATCGGCCTCCTCCCGGCGGCGGCCGCGGTGCGGCGGCTCCGGCCGGACGCGGATCTGCTCCTCTCCAACGACCCCGACGGCATGCCGTGGGGTCCGCGCACCCCCGAGGACCTCACGGGGCGCGCCCTGGCCGTCGCGCTCGCCGCCGCCGAGCACCGCCCGCAGGCGCTGATCGTGGCCTGCAACACGGCCACCGTGCACGCCCTGCCCGCCCTGCGCTCCGCCCTCGAACCGGACATCGCCGTCATCGGCACCGTGCCCGCGATCAAGCCCGCCGCCGCGGCCGGCGGCAAGGTCGCCATCTGGGCCACCCCGGCCACCACCGGCAGCGCCTACCAGCGCGGACTCATCCGCGACTTCGCCGACGGCGCCGAGGTCACCGAGGTGCCCTGTCCGGGGCTGGCCGACGCCGTGGAGCACGCCGACCCGGAGGCCGTGGACCGCGCCGTCGCCGCCGCCGCCGCGCTCACCCCCCGGGACGTCCGCGCCGTCGTCCTCGGCTGCACCCACTACGAACTGGTCGAGGACCGCATCCTCGCCGCCCTCGAAGCCCGCGGCCGCGCGGGACTGCCCCCGCTCGTCTTCCACGGCTCCGCCGACGCCGTCGCCGCGCAGGCCCTGCGCCGCGTGGGCGCCGAGCCCGCCCCCGACGCGGACCCCACCGGGAGCATCTCCGTCCTGCTGAGCGGACGCCCCGGCTCCCTCCCCGCCACCGCCCTCGGCTACGCCGAAGGCCGCCTCCTCGACGCGGCGGCGGCCGCCCACTGAGCGGACCCCTTCCCGGGGCCCGGGCCCACCGGCGGTGACCTGAACCCGGGCCCGCTCACCGAGCGTGATCGTGCGAACTCGCTCCGTCGCGCTGTTCCCGGGGATCCTGGGTACTCTTCCCGATATGAGGGAGTACGACCCGAACGACCACCTTGACGGCCCGGACGACCACCCCGACGAGCGGACGCCCGCCGTCTGGACCGGCCGCGCCACCAACCGCTTCCAGTGGATCGCGGCGCTCGCCGGCGCCGCCTGCGTGGGCCTCGGCATCACGCTCGCCGTCGTGTCGGCCTGGACCTCCGGAATCGCACCCCTCCTGATGGCCGTCATCGGCTGCGTCGCCGCCGGAGTGCTCGTCCTCTTCGGCACCCTCGCCTTCGTCCACGTGGCCGTGCGGGTGGACGACCGCGCCATGGAGGTCCGCTGCGGCCACATCGGCGTGCCGCGCCGCCGCATCCTCCTCTCGCACGTCGTCGGCGCCGACTTCGAACCGAGCGTCACCCCGCGCCACTGGGGCGGCTGGGGCTACCGCTGGCGCCCCGAGATGGGCACGGCCGTGGTCGTGCGGCGGGGCGAGGGCCTGATCCTGCGGCTGGGCGACGGGCGGACGTTCACGGTCACCGTCGACGACGCCGAATCCGCCGTCCGCGTCATCCGCGACCACCTCCGCCGCCCCGCCCCGCCGGGACCGCCCACGCCGACCGGCGTCTGACCGCCGAGGACGACACGCTCCGCCCGGGCGGAGCGATCGGCGCAGATCACCCGGGTCCCCGCCCGGCCCCACCGCCCGGCCCGTCGACAGGAACGACCCGTAGACTCCGCAAGGTGAGCGCCACCATCACCCCCGTCGACGCGTCCGGCACCGACCCCGCCCCCGAGCCGGTCTCCCGGCTGCTGCGGTTCGTGCGGCCCGGGGCGGCCCTGCTGTCCGGGTTCCTGCTCTACCTGAGCTTCCCGCCGCGCCCGCTGTGGTGGCTCGCGCTGCCCGCGTTCGCCCTGCTCGGCTGGACCCTGCGGGGCCGCCGCCTCCGCGCCGGGTTCGGCCTCGGATACCTCGCCGGGCTCGGCTTCCTGCTGCCGCTCCTCATCTGGACCGGCGAAGAGGTCGGCCCCGTGCCCTGGCTCGCCCTCGCCGCCCTCGAAGCGCTCTTCGTGGCCGCCGCCGGCCTCGGCATCGCCGCCGTCTCCCGACTGCCGTGGTGGCCGGTCTTCGCAGCGGGGGTGTGGATCCTCGCGGAGGCGGCACGCGCGCGCGTGCCCTTCGGCGGCTTCCCCTGGGGCAAGATCGCCTTCGGACAGGCGGACGGCGTCTTCCTGCCCCTCGCCGCCGTCGGCGGAACACCGGTACTCGGCTTCGCCGTCGCCCTCTGCGGCTTCGGCCTCTACGAGACCTACCGGCAGGTCCGGGCCTACCGCGCGACCGGCACCGTCCCGCGTGGCCCCCTCGCCGTCGCCGCGCTCTCCGTGCTCGTCCCGGTCACCGGCGCCCTCGCTGCGCTGCCCCTCGTCGACGACTCGGCCGAGGACGGCACCGCCACCGTCGCCGCCGTCCAGGGCAACGTGCCGCGCCTCGGCCTCGACTTCAACGCCCAGCGCCGGGCCGTCCTCGACAACCACGTCGCCCGCACCCACGAGCTCGCCCAGGACGTCAAGGCGGGCCGCGCGCCCCAGCCCGACTTCGTGCTGTGGCCCGAGAACTCCTCCGACATCGACCCGTACGCCAACGCCGACGCGGCCGACGTCATCGACGGCGCCGTCCGGGCGATCGGCGTGCCCACCGTGATCGGCGCGGTCGTCGCCCCCGAGACCGGCAAGCTCCGCAACACCCTCATCGAATGGGACCCGGAGCGCGGCCCGGTGGCCACGTACGACAAGCGGCACGTCCAGCCCTTCGGCGAGTACATTCCGATGCGGCCCCTGGTCCGCGTCTTCAACAGCAACGTCGACCGGGTGAGCCGCGACTTCGGCGCCGGCACGAAGGTCGGCGTCTTCGACCTGGCCGGTACCAAGGTGGGCCTCGCCACCTGCTACGAGGCGGCCTTCGACTGGGCCGTCCGTGACACCGTCACGCACGGCGCCCAGCTGATCAGCGTTCCCAGCAACAACGCCACCTTCGGCCGCACCGAGATGACCTACCAGCAGCTCGCGATGTCCCGGGTGCGGGCCGTCGAGCACAGCCGCTCGGTGGTCGTGCCCGTCACCAGCGGGGTCAGCGCGATCATCCGCCCCGACGGCGAGATCGTCTCGCGGACCAAGATGTTCACCCCGGACGTCCTGGTCGAGAAGGTGCCCCTGCGCTCCTCGCTGACCCCTGCGACCCGGATGGGCACCCTTCCGGAGGCCCTGCTCGTGGCGCTCGCCGCCGCCGGTCTCGGCTGGTCGGCCCTCCGCTCGGTACGGGCCCGCCGCACCCGGGCGGAGTGAGGACCGGCCGCCCGGACCCGATCCGTACGTGATCTAGGGTCGAGGGCATGGCTACCCCTGACTTCATCCGGGCCCTGCGCGAGACAGCCGGCCACCAGCTCCTCTTCCTGCCCGGGGTGAGTGCCGTCGTCTTCGACGACCGGGGCCGGGTGCTGCTCGGCCGGCGGTCGGACAACGGACGGTGGGCGGTCATCGGAGGCATCCTCGAACCCGGTGAGCAGCCCGCCGACTGCGCGGTGCGCGAGGTGTTCGAGGAGACCGCCGTCCACGTCGAGGTCGAGCGGATCGTGCTCGTCGAGACCCTCCGCAAGCCCGTCGTCTACCCCAACGGCGACCGGTGCCAGTTCATGGACGTGTCCTTCCGCTGCCGCGCGGTGGGCGGTGAGGCCCGGGTCAACGACGACGAGTCCACCGAGGTCGGCTGGTTCGACGTGGACGACCTGCCGGAGATGAAGCGTTTCTCGTACCTGAGGATCGAGAAGGCGCTGGCCGACGAACCCACATGGTTCCGCACCACAGCAACCGGCTGAACTGTGGGTCCGACGCACATCGGTGGGGGAGAGGGCCCTTCATAGGGTGCGGAGCATGAGCGCCCCCATCACCGCCCTCGGTGCCGCAGCGGATCCCGGTCCCGACTCCGGACTCGGCCCCGGTACCGTCGCCGCCGCACCCCAGCCCCGTGCCGTCGTCCTCGACCTCAGCGGCCGCACCGCGCTCGTCACCGGCGCGGCCGGCGGCATCGGGCGCGCCTGCGCGCTGCGGCTCGCCGCCTCGGGGGCCGAGGTCAGAGCCGTCGACCGGGCCGCCGAGGGCCTGGAGACCCTGGCCGAGGAGGCCGCGGGGCTCCCCGGGAGCCTCGAACCCCGGCTCCTCGACCTCACCGACCTCGACGCCGCCGAGGCCGCCGCCGCCGGCACCGACATCCTCGTCAACAACGCCGGACTCCAGCTCGTCCGCCCCATCGAGGAGTTTCCGCCGGACGTCTTCCACACCGTGCTCACGGTGATGCTGGAGGCGCCCTTCCGGCTCATCCGGGGCGCCCTGCCGCACATGTACGCCCAGGGCTGGGGCCGGATCGTCAACCTCTCCTCCGTCCACGGCCTGCGCGCCTCCCCCTTCAAGTCCGCCTATGTGGCCGCCAAACACGGTCTGGAGGGCCTCTCCAAGACCGCCGCCCTCGAAGGCGCCCCACACGGGGTCACCTCCAACTGCGTCAACCCCGGCTACGTACGCACCCCGCTCGTCGAACGGCAGATCGCCGACCAGGCGGCCGCCCACGGCATCCCCCGGGAGCGCGTCCTCACCGAGGTCCTGCTGAAGGACTCGGCGCTCAAGCGGCTCATCGAACCGGAGGAGGTCGCCGAGGCCGTCCTCTATCTCTGCACCCCCCAGGCCTCGTTCATCACCGGCACCTCCCTCACCCTCGACGGCGGCTGGACCGCCCACTGAGCGAGCCCCCTGTCGCTCCCGGGAAGGTTGTCCACAGGGGTGGTGCGACCACACGTTCGGCAGGTATCCCTGTGTCCATGTCCCACGAACACGTCTCCTACCTCGAACTCCTCGCCCGAGGAGCCGCGACGGAGGCCTACGACCGGCCCGTGCTGCTCGCCCGTGCGAGCGGCGCGGGCCCCGAGGAGCTGGCCGGGCTCGAAGAGGCCAAGCAGCTCGCCCTGCGGGTCCGGGCCGAGCTGGAGGGACGGCGCCGCCGCGAGGCGGAGCTGTCCGCGCTCTTCGAGACCGCCCACGACCTCGCGGGACTCCGCGACCTCGACGCGGTGCTGCGGGCCATCGTCCAGCGCGCCCGCTCCCTGCTCGGCACCGAGGTCGCCTACCTGAGTCTCAACGACCCCGCCGCGGGCGACACGTACATGCGGGTCACCGAGGGCTCCGTCTCCGCGCGCTTCCAGCAGGTGCGGCTCGGCATGGGCGAGGGCCTCGGCGGGCTCGTCGCCCAGACCGCCCGCCCCTACGTCACGGACGACTACTTCGGCGACGCGCGCTTCCAGCACACGCGGACCATCGACACGGCGGTACGGGACGAGGGGCTCGTCGCCATCCTCGGCGTCCCGCTCAGCCTCGGCAGCCAGGTCATCGGCGTCCTCTTCGCCGCCGACCGCAGGGCCAGGGTCTTCGAGCGCGAGCAGGTCGCCCTGCTCTGTTCCTTCGCCGCGCACGCCGCCGTCGCCATCGACACGGCCAACCTCCTCGCGGAGACCCGCTCCGCCCTCGCCGAGCTGGAGCGCGCCAACGACATCATCCGCGAACACAGCGGCGTGATCGAACGGGCCTCCGAGGTCCACGACCGGCTCTCCGAACTCGTCCTGCACGGCGGCGGCGTCCTCGACGTGGCCGACGCCGTCTCCGAAGTCCTCGGCGGCACCGTCGAGTTCACCGAGGCGGGTGCCGGAGCCGCCCGCCGCTCCGGGGGCCACGCCGTCCGCGAGGGCGACGACTGGGTGGCCGCCGTCTCCGCGGGCGGCGAGACCCTGGGCGCCCTCGTGCTCCACGGACAGCCCGACCTCGACCCGGTCGACCAGCGCACCCTGGAGCGGGCGGCCCTGGTCACCTCCCTGCTCCTGCTCGCCCGCCGCTCCGCGGGCGAGGCCGAGCAGCGCGTGCGCGGTGAACTCCTCGACGACCTCCTCGACGCCCCCGACCGGGACCGCCGCCTTCTCCGCGAGCGCGCGGCCCGGCTCCGTACCGACAGCGAAGCCCCGCACGTCGTGCTCGCCGCCCGCATCGACCGGGCCGGCGGCGCGGCCGACCCCGACGCCGGCGGCCGCGAGAGCGCCGACCGCCAGCGCCTCTGGTCGGCCGCCACCCACCTGGCCGCCACCCGCCACGGACTCGCCTCGGCGCGCGACGGGGGCACGGTGCTGCTCCTGCCGCTCGGCCCCGGCGAGAGCGCCGCCGAGCTCGCCCGGCAGACCGCCCGGAGCCTCGGCGGCACCCTGCGCGAACCGGTCACCGTCGGCGCCTCCGCCCCCGTACGGGACCCGCTCGACCGCCCGGACCAGGTGGCCGTCGCGTACGAGGAGGCCCGCCGCTGCCTCGACGCGCTCCGGCTCCTGCACCGCTCCGGACAGGGCGCCGCCGCCGAGGACCTCGGCTTCCTGGGCCTGCTGCTCGCCGACGGCCGGGACATCCACGGCTTCGTCGACCGCACCGTCGGCCAGGTCGTCGCCTACGACCGCCGCCGGGGCACCGACCTCGTGCGCACCCTGGACGCCTACTTCGCGAGCGGCATGAGCCCCGCCCGCACCAAGGACGAACTCCACGTCCACGTCAACACGGTGGCCCAGCGCCTGGAACGGGTCGGCCGGCTCCTCGGCCCCGACTGGCAGTCGCCCGCCCGCGCCCTGGAGATACAGCTGGCGCTGCGCCTGCACGGCCTCTCGGACGCGGTCTCGGGACGGTAGGACCTACGCCGAGGCCCGTGCCCCACTCGCTCGCGAGCGGGGCACGGGCCTCTTCTGGGTCGGGTGCCGGAGACTCAGGCGTCGACGCCGACCTTGGCGTCCACCGGGGTCCGCTCCTCGATGTCCCCGAGGTCACGGTCGCGGGTCTCGCGGGCGCAGACGATGGCGACGACGGTCAGCAGGGCGGCGGCGATCACGTACAGGGAGATCGGGGTCGAGCTGCCGTAGTCGGCGAGGAGCGCGGTCGCGATGAGCGGGGCGGGCGCACCGGCGGCCACCGAGGAGAACTGGGCGCCGATGGAGGCACCGGAGTAGCGCATCCGCGTCGCGAACATCTCGGAGAAGAAGGCGGCCTGCGGTGCGTACATCGCCCCGTGCAGGACCAGGCCGACGGTCACGGCGAGCAGCAGGGAGCCGAAGGTGCCCCGGTCGATCAGCATGAAGAAGGGGAACATCCAGCCACCGACACCGACCGCGCCGATCAGGTACACGGGACGACGGCCGATCCGGTCGGAGAGCGCGCCCCAGAGCGGGATGACGGCGAAGTGGACGGCGGAGCCGATGAGGACGGCGTTCAGGGCGGTCTGCTTGGAGAGGCCGACCTGGGTGGTCGCGTACACGAGGATGAACGCGGTGATCACGTAGTACGAGATGTTCTCGGCCATGCGCGCGCCCATCGCGATCAGGACGTCCCGCCAGTGGTGCCGCAGGACGGCGACCAGCGGCATCCTCTCGACCTGCCCGGCGACGGACTTGCGCTCCTCGGCGGCGGCGAGGGCCGCCTTGAAGACCGGCGACTCGTCGACCGAGAGCCGGATCCAGAGGCCGACGATCACCAGCACGCCGGAGAGCAGGAAGGGGACGCGCCAGCCCCAGGAGAGGAAGGCCGCGTCCGAGAGCAGCGCGGTCAGCGCCGACAGCACACCGGTGGCGAGCAACTGCCCGGCGGGCGCACCGGTCTGCGGCCAGGAGGCCCAGAACCCGCGCCGCTTGGCGTCCCCGTGCTCGGAGACGAGCAGCACGGCCCCGCCCCACTCCCCGCCGAGCGCGAAGCCCTGCACCAGCCGCAACACGGTCAACAGCACCGGGGCGGCGGACCCGACGGTCGCGTGCGTCGGCAGCAACCCGATGGCGAACGTGGCCCCACCCATCAGCAGCAGGCTGAGCACCAGCAGCTTCTTCCGCCCGAGCCGGTCCCCGTAGTGCCCGAACACGAGCGCCCCGAGGGGCCGGGCGGCGAACCCGACGGCGTACGTCAGGAAGGACAGCAGGGTCCCGACCAGCGGATCGGAGTCGGGAAAGAACAACTTGTTGAACACGAGCGCGGCGGCGGACCCGTACAGGAAGAAGTCGTACCACTCGATGGTGGTGCCGATGAGGCTGGCGGCGACGATGCGCTTGAGCGAGCCGGGTGGCGTCGGGGAGGTTGTTGCGGCGGCCATGTGCACCACTTCCAGGCGGGTGGGGACGTTTCGGTGTCGCCACACCGTAGGAAGTGGCAGGTCAGGGGCGTATGTGGTGGGACACCATAGTTCGGGTGTGCCGTGTGCGCCAGGCCCCCATGGTCTGTTGGTGAGACCCTGCGGAAGGCCGGGGAGGGGCTGTCCGGGTTGCGCTGGTCGGGCACGTTTTGGTGGTGCGGTGCTGACGACTGCCTGAGGTACTGGATGGGTGTCTGACAGTGACTGAGTCGGTGCGAGGTGATAACCGTCCACCCCACCGTGGCCGAACAGTGCGCCGTCAAGGCCTCCAGCCGTCCCCGCCGGTCGCTCCTGCGGCTACCCGCTCTGCGGTCGGGTGAGGGCCGGGCGGACGGGCAAAGGGCGGCGCCCCCTCCGATCGTTCTCGGAGGGGGGGCCGCCCCAGGCCGGGGGTGCGGCGTCGGGCG